>NZ_JBFUGE010000596.1:0-3628 GCF_056403075.1 Ideonella sp. P3_A4
CCCGAATCGATTGCCGAGATCATCTTCAAGGCAGCGACCGACGGGACGGGGCAGGTGATGTACCTTGCCGGCCAGGATGCCGAACAAATCTACGGCCTGACGCGCAGCGCATCGGAGGCGCAGAAGTTGGCCATGGTGCGGCAGCACTCGGGCCTGTGAAATGCGCGCCGCCGCGTGACCTGAAATCAGATCAACAAAGGACCCGCCCATGACCGGCCGAACCGTCATCATTGCAGGCGCCACCGGCTTGGTGGGCAGAGAGATTCTCGAAGGCCTGCTGGCCGACCGAACCGTGGTGGCGGTGCACAGCCTCGGGCGCAGAGCGCCGGCGATCCAGCATCCCAAGCTGACGGCCCACGTCGTCGATTTCGCCGCATTGCCTGTGCTGCCACCCGCCGACGAGGTGTACCTGGCGCTGGGAACCACGATCAAGGTTGCCGGCAGTCAGGCCGCATTCCGTGCGGTCGACCACGACGCCAACCTTGCCGTGGCCAGGGCGGCGCTGGCTGCTGGCGCCAAGAAGGCGGGCCTGGTGAGCGCCATGGGGGCCGACGCCCACTCGAAGGTCTTCTACAGCCGCGTGAAGGGAGAGCTCGAGAACGCGCTGGCAAAGATGCCGTTCGAGGGTTTGGCCATCGCGCGCCCCTCCATGCTGGTCGGGAACCGCGAGGCCCTGGGGCAACCCACCCGGCGTGGTGAGGTGTGGGCGTTCGAGCTCGGGAAGGTGCTCGGCTTCCTGATCCCGGCGAACTACAAGCCGATCGAAGCGGCTGCCGTCGCCAAGGCTTTGCTGTCGGCGGTCCCGACCGCGAAGGGCAAGAAGGTCTTGCTGTCCGGCGCGATGCAGCAGCTTCAGTAGCTCGCCATGTCGAACGTCGGCATCACCTATGCCCGCATGATGATCCTCGCGGCTCGCCGTGCGCGCGGGCAGGCCGGCAAGGAACGGAGTGAACCGGATGCAAATCCCGGGGCCGGTCGCAGCCAGCCGCAAGGGATGAGTCACGCTGCTCTGCCGGCGACAAAGGATGTGTCACGACCGTACGCCGAGGCCATTGACGCGCCCGCTTGACAGCGGTCGCCGCTCGACGAAATAGGCGGACTCTCTGCAGCCTTACAGGGTGTCCGGCCCGATCTCGTATTGCACGGTGTCGGCCCAGACGGGCATGCCCTTGTCTTCTTCTTCCAGCTGGCCCATGGCCCAGAGGATCAGGTGCGCGATGGGCATGGGCTTGGCGAAGAAGAAGCCCTGCATCAGTTCACAGCCGGCCGCACGCAGCCAGGCGGCCTGCTCGGCCGTTTCCACGCCTTCGGCCACCGCTTTCAGGCCCAATCGACGCGCCAGCGCGATGACGCTTTCGGCCACGATCGTGGAGTCCTCGCGGGAGCCGAACATGGCGACGAACGATTGATCGATCTTGAGTTTGTCGACCGGCATTTCGACCAGGCGGCTCAATGAAGAGTAGCCGGTGCCGAAATCGTCGATTGCGAGTCGGAAGCCGCGCTTGGACAGACGCTCCATCAGCGTGACAGCCGTCTCCGTGGCGCTGATCAGCGACGACTCGGTCACTTCCAGTTCGAGATCCCGGGGCCCCAAATGCCAGTTGGCCAGCGTCCGCTCGAGCTTGTGCAGGAAGTCGGGCTCGATGAGCTGCCGCGGCGCGACGTTGACGCTGACGTAGGGCAAATGGATGCCGGCGCCGCGCGCCTGCGTCAGGTCGGCGCAGGCCATTTCGATCACCGCTTCGCCAATCGGCACGATCAGGCCGCTTTGTTCGGCCAGCTGGATGTACTCCTCCGGCCGGATCCGCCCTCGCAGCGGGTCGCTCCAGCGCAGCAGGGCCTCGACGCCACGCAAGCGCCCGGCCGCATCGACCTGGGGCTGGTACTCGAGATGAAACTGGCGCTTGCGAATCGCGTCGCGCAGGTCCGCGAGCATGCGATGGCGGGCGCGCATGTCGTGGCTGAGGGCTTCGTCGAAATGGCGGAACCTGCCGCGCGCCGTACGCTTGACCTCGTACATCGCAATGTCGGCGCGCTGCAGCGCTTCGACCCCGTCCTTGACCTTGTGGTCGAGCATCGCGATGCCGATGCTCATGCCCATCGTCAGCGACAGCCCGTCGGCTTCGATGGGTTGCGCCATGGCGGAGAGAAATCGCTTGGCTTGCGTCTCTGCGTCCGCCGGGGTGACGCCCGGCCCGAGCAGGGCGCCGAATTCGTCGCCGCCCAGGCGCGCGAGAAAGATGCCATTGCTGGCCGCCTCGAGCCTTCGCGACACGAGTTCGAGCATCCGATCGCCGAGCGTGTGGCCCTGGCAGTCGTTCAGACCCTTGAATCCGTCCAGGTCCATGTAGATCAGCGCTGACGGCTTGGCACCATGGGATGCCGCCTGAATCACGCCGTTCAGCGTCTGCTCGAAGGCTCTTCGGTTCCACAAGCCTGTGAGCCCGTCGCGCGTTGCCGCGTGGTGCAACTGGGCCTTGGCAGCCGCGATCTGGCGGCGATAGCGTCGAGAAGAAGCGGCCCAGGTGGCCACGCCGATGCCGGTGAACAGCAGCAGGAAGGCGAGGTCACGCCCGGTGTTGCTCAGTGCTTCGGCCAATGAGTAGCGGGCGACCAGAAAAGTGCCCGGGGCGGCATTGCTGCTGCGAACGCAGATGGAGTTCCAGCTGCCTGTGCTCGCACAGTCGAGCGCGTTGACGGTTCGCCGGTAGCTGGCCTGGCACTGCGAGTCGACACAGTACTGGGCCCAAAGAATGTGCTCGAACCGGCTGATCGACTGATGAAGAGATCGATCGTCGATCGGCTCGGACTGGTCCTTGAGCATGCTCAGAATCGAGTTCGCGTCGGCCTTGCCCTGAGCGCGCGCATCTCGAATGCCGTAGTAGAGCTGCTGCGAGCAGATCAACAAGGCCGCCATCAACGAGGCGACAAGCAGGGGCCACCACTTGCCCGCGTCACGTTCGGGCTGAGGGAAATGCATGCCGGTTCTCCGAGCAGTTGGATGAGCGAGGCAGATAGATCAACCCACCACACAACCGTGGGGCACGCACTGATATCGACTTGGCGCCTCGAGCCTGAAGGCCCGGCCCGCCGTTGAGAGGCTTGTTTTCGCCGCTGTCGGTAACGCCCCTCAGCGAGGACTCAAGGACTCCCTACAAAGTMAGGTGTCGGCGAGCCGGCGGCGACGGGCTCACCATGTGGCCCTGCCGGCACGCCAAGCGGCGAATCGCTCCACGAGCTCGGGAAAACTGGGCTCGGCAAAGCACTGGGGGTCGAAGCGATCCGACCCCTTCACGTGGCTGTCGTAGGTGCCTGCCGCACAGAAACGAAGCTCGCGCGAGCGAACATTGGACTTGTCCAGCTGGTTGCGAAACATCTGCAGCTTGAGCATGCCGCCGCCACCCGTGGCGTGCAGGCTCATCTTTCCCTGTGCGACCAAGACGGCTCGCCTGTCGTCGACCATGACCAGCGCGAACAGGTCGTCCTTTGCGGACACGTCTTGCACGAGCATCGCTCTCTTGAAGGCCTCGAGTTTCACCACGGATCTTTCCAACCCGTCGCACTCGACAACGTCGATGAGCTGAATCACGATGATCCAAAAATGCTGCAATGCAGCATACTCATGCAG
>NZ_JBFUGE010000597.1:0-3625 GCF_056403075.1 Ideonella sp. P3_A4
CGCCGAAGACCTCAAAGAGCAGACCTGGGATGCTGTTGACGGTCTTTCCCTGCAGCTGCGCTAACCATTCTCGCTGTGTAGTCGTGCCTCCGGACAATTGCAGCAGGGCAGCACGCAACTCGACGGCCCAGAGGCTCCATCCCGCGGACTTGACGTACTCGTCAAGGACATCCATGGCTGGTTGAACATTGCCAACCACGACCTGCTCCTGAATTCGGCGCGCGCAGCGTCTGAAGGCATTGAGCCGAGCTGCGTGAACCGAAAGCCACTGAGTAGCCCACAAGAGCTCGTTCTCTAAAGATAGGGGAGTGAGCTCTCGGCGAACCCACACGAGCTCCGAAGTTGTCCGCGGCCCGGACAAGCACAGGGCCCGGAATGTCTTGGGTGCAGCCGCTCGAAAAGCACCAAAGAGGGTCGCGTACTCAGCAGGCGGACGACTAGCCCTGAGTTGGCTTAGCGCTGCGGTAGCTTCGCCGTTCTTGAGAGCTTCGGCACTTCTAAAGCACTTTCGGAACCAGGAGTCATTCCCCTGCATTTGCTCTCCTATCAGCCTGGAATTGCTGCCACTCCATCTTCGCCAGCACGCTGATGGTAGTGCGCATTCTCAATCACGACTGCCAGAAGCCCCCGGCATATGTTGGAGCGGGCAAGATCGCCTACCAACAGGAGTTCAAGGAGTGGCTGTGGGTGAGGCAGACGATGCCGACAAACCGAACGTGGCAGTCAATGGCTTACTCACCCTTGAGCAGTTGCAGCTGTCGGACGCTCGCATGGCGTGCTTTGGAGGTCGAGATGGCCAAGCCGCCAGGGCCCGACGCAGCGCCAAACGCCTGCTTTCAGCGTCAGGAGTCGCTCAAGTGTTCATCGCCGATCGGCAGCACCCAGTCTGATGCGCTCATCCAGTCGATCGGTAGACGGCTCGTTCGTGGCCCAAAGCCACCCCGTCATAGCAAGGGGGATTCCTCCTCACCGGCGCACAGCCCGCGGGCGGCCCGCCCTCCGCTGTCGAAGCGGCCGGACGGCGCCCGGTGCTTCCCTCTTCCAGCACCGAGCCCCATCAATCCAAGCAGCGCTTACACAGGCGTGGCCAGGTAGGCGCGCCTCACGCCGTTGAACGTGCCCTGGCCCACGATCTGCCCGAGATTGTTGATGGCAGAAGCACTGAAGAGACGCCAGCCAGCCGAGGCTTCGTCGATCAGCTTGTTCAGCTCGTATGTGATGCCGTCCTGCCACATGAAGGCATAGGTGCCTCGATCGGCGCGGTCGCATACCCCGACCACCACGCCGGCTCGATTGATCGCCTTCGCCTGGGAGCTGGCGCGCTCGCCGAGGACCAGGGGTGGAATCAGTGTCACCTGCCCGTCCTGCCAGACGAACGCGATCTTCGGCCTCGAGGGGTTCTTGCGCAGCCACCCGCACACCTGGCGGCTGTCGTTCAAGCCCAGGGCGTTGTGGCTGTAGGCGCCAGGGATCTCCAGCACCTCGGCCTGGCCACCGAAGCGAACGAAGGTCTTGTCGCCGATGTCGGTCGTTTCCCCGAGGTGGTAGCCAGCCACGTCACCGAAGCTGTTGATGCAGCTGCCCATGGCGGCGACGTAGCCGGGTGCCTTGTCGATCAGCACGAACTCGCCATCGGCGGCGATGAATGCTTCGTAATGGGTTGTCTGGCCCACGACCATGCCGGCGTCGTTGATGCCCCTCGTCGAGATGGCAGTCACCTGATCGTTGCCCAGGTAGCGCAGCTGGTTGTGGGACCACACCCAGCCCTTCCCCGGCACCCACGGCCACCGATACAAATCTTGGCCTGCGATGACACCGTGGTTGTTGATGCCACTCCCCCAGGAGGCAATCCCCTCCCACGGCATGCCCACCATCTGCCCGTCCCGGGCCTTGAACGTGACGCCTCGCCTGTCCCCGTCATGCCGCGTGGCCATGCCAGTCGCGACCCCGCGGTCGTTCAGAGCGGTCACCTGGATGTTGGAGCCCCCCAGGTCACCAAGGTCGGTGATGCGCAGGCGCGGGGGCGCGCTGCTCGTGAAGCTGCGGGCGGCAACTGGCAGCCCGGTCATCGCCAGCGCGGCGCCTCCGGCTTGAGTCAGGAAGGCGCGGCGGTCGGTGGGGATGGACATGGAAGTGGCAGGTTATGGTGGTGGACCCGCCGTCGATCGTAATGCAAGACTGGCGATGCGRCAGGCCACCGCGGAGCGGCGCCCACGCCCGGCAAGAGCCTCAGCTCGGCAATGTTGACGTGCCAATGTGCGCAAGCGGGCCTCGGCAGCGCGGCTACGCCCCATTCTGGTTGGCGGCCTCGCCGAGGATCCGTTGCAAATACAGGCGGGTAAGCAGGTAGCTGCCCAGCAGGCCCGTGGCGAGAAAGTAGAGCATCACCGCGTAGGCCACCGACTCCATGGAGTGGAATGCCTGCAGCGGCGGGGAGATCATGACGACGCCGCACGGGTCGCGACACACGGCGGAGGCAGCCTCGGCAGCAGCGGCAACGGCCGGACCTGCGGTGGCCGGGACATCCGGTTTGGAAGCGGCATGGACGGCCGAGTCGGGCAGGTGGTGAAGCGCCCCGATCATCGATCTGGCCATGAAGGTGGCCACGTCGTGCATTCGCTGCAAGAGCGCTTGCGACTCGACCAGCGAGACGCCGACGATGATCTTGGTCAGCCAGTCCGAGATCTGTTCGAGGTTGGTGTTGACGGTCAGCGACCCGCCGCGCGAGTTGTTGTTCTTTGCGCTCACCGCTTCAAGATGACGTTGAGCGTCCGCCACCGCCGCATCGGCCTTCTCGACATCGGCTTTCGCTGCGGCGGCGCTTTTTTCCACCTTCGACTCTTTGACCTCCTTGGCGGCCTTCTCAGCTTCCGCGAGCCGCCGCTTGGCTGCTTCCAACTCGGGCTCTTGAGGCATGCGCGCCGTGTCGGTCGACAGGAACCGAGGAATGCCGAAGAGGAACCCGAGGAACCAGCCCACAGCGCTCCAGGCACCCGCCCACAACAGGCCACGCGCGACGGTGCCGTTGTCCCAGAGGGCCATGAGCACCGACAGAACGCCGAAGGCAATGCAAACGCCCATCGTCACCGCAACCTTGACGGTGCCGGTCTCGTCGATGCGCTTCATCAAACCGGACATTTCGCTCTCCCCATGCAGCAGGAACGCTCATCGGAGATCGCCTCGAACGATGGCGATCGACCGCCGAGTATTCGGCGATCGCCGGAATCGTTCATCCGCCGGATTGAGGAGTGCACGCGTTGCCTTCAGCAGGCCCGAATGCAACAAGCGGGCGCTCGGGGCCCGCTTGTCCTTCCGCTGCTCGGCCGCCAGACAGCGGTGGCGCTGTCAGCCCACGCCCTACCTAGTCACCTTGAACGACGACGTCAGGTCGTTGAAGTTCGCCGRCACCAACGACGACGTATCGCCCGTCAAAACCAGCGCCCTGCCCCCGTAGTTGGCATGCTCGTACAAGGTCACGCGGGTGCCCGCGGGAACGCGGACTGAAGAGATGAGGTCGTTCCACGAAGCGCCGACCCAGGAGTTGTCAGTCGACGAGCACATCACCTTGCCGGCGTAGTTGGCGTGCTCATAGAAGCAAGCCTGCGGGGCGGCGCCGACGCGGTAG
>NZ_JBFUGE010000598.1:0-3619 GCF_056403075.1 Ideonella sp. P3_A4
GGGGCGTGGCGGCTCAGTGAAGTCCATCTCTCAAGGAGAAGCCCGTCATGTCCACCTCAGAAGGCGCCACCTCGCGGCGTCAACGTCTCGACTGGTTGACCGCGTTGTCAGCGGCAGTCGCAGCGACCGGCATATTGAGTGCACCGAGCGCCAGTGCGGCGTCGACGGTGGCTCCGGTATCGAACGCCGCCGCGCCGGTTTGCCAGCCTTGGTCGTCTGGCACCGTCTATCTCAAAGACGACACGGCCACCCAGGGCGGCCAGAGCTACAAGGCCAACTGGTGGACGCAGGGTGACGACCCGTCCACGCACAACGGCGGCCCTGGCAGCGGCCAGCCCTGGACCAAGATCGCCAGCTGCAGCGGCACGCCGCCGCCCCCGCCGCCTCCGCCGGCGCCGGCCCCTTGCGACCCGTGGAAGGGCACCTACACGTATCCCAAGGCGGCGCTCGTGACCGAGAACGCCGTCGGCTATGAAGCACAGGCCCAGACGCTGAACCAGGAGCCCGCGACCCACAACGGCTCACCCGGCAGCGGCCAGCCCTGGAGCAAGACGACCAAGTGCGACGCCCCGCCGCCACCGCCCCCGGGCTCGCTGGTGTTCGGCTCGTACAAGGACATCACGGTCAACCTGAACTGGAACACCAACGAGCTGTCGACCAAGGTCACCGGCTCGCTGCAACCGGTGCTCAGCGTGATGCCGGCCAAGCAGCGGTCGGGCACCTGGGCCTTTGCCACCGGTGAATGCGGCTCGGAGAACTGGGCTGGCGTGACGCCGTCGGCACTGGTCGCAGCCAACGTCTCGAAGTGGGTGGCTGCGGGCAAGAAGTACATCATCTCGACCGGCGGTGCTGCGGGCTCGTTCAGCTGCGGCTCGGATGCCGGCTTCGAGAAGTTCATCTCGACCTACAACTCCAGCAGCCTGCAGGGTGTCGACTTCGACATCGAGGCTGGCCAGAGCCAGGCAGTGATCGACGGGCTGGTGGCGCGTGTGAAGGCAGCGA
Source organism: Ideonella sp. P3_A4 (assembly GCF_056403075.1). Taxonomy (NCBI): domain Bacteria; kingdom Pseudomonadati; phylum Pseudomonadota; class Betaproteobacteria; order Burkholderiales; family Sphaerotilaceae; genus Ideonella; species Ideonella sp. P3_A4. Next base: position 1,003 of record NZ_JBFUGE010000598.1, read on the forward strand.
AGTCCAAGCATCCAAGCCTGCGCTTCAGCTTCACGTTGGCCACGCTGGGCGGCAACTCGCCGCAAAGCCTGGGCGACGCCGGTGTGCGCACGATGAACTCGATCAAGGCGCAAGGCTTGACCGGCTACATCATCAACCTGATGACGATGGACTACGGCAGCACCACGCCCACCAATTGCGTGGTGGAAAACGGCAAGTGCAACATGGGCAAGTCGGCCACCCAGGCGGCGATCAACCTGCACAACTACTGGGGCGTGCCGTACAGCCAGATCGAAATCACCCCGATGATCGGCGGCAACGACACCCAGGACGAGACCTTCACGCTGGCCGATGTCGACACCGTGTCGAGCTTCGTGCTGACGAACAAGCTCTCGGGCGTGCACTTCTGGTCGCTGGACCGTGACAACGATTGCGCTCCGGGCTGGGCCTCGCCGACCTGCAACAGCTATGGCCAGGCTGGCACCTGGGGCTTCACGAACCGCTTCATCACCAAGCTCGGTCAGTGATGTCCTTAGCCGGTCACCGCGTCTGACGTGGTGATCGGCTCGATGGCTCCCGACGCGCCCCGCGGCAACCCCGCCGGGCGCGTTTTTCTTGGTGCTGGTGGCGGGCCATCGAATGACGAACTGGTCTGCTTGCGTGAGCCCGTTTGACCAACTGGAATGACATTGGTATTGCCTTGGCGGACGAGATGCTTGGATCGGCCGGCAAAGGGTCGTTTTATTCAAGTTTCCTCTGTGAATGCACCGGCTTGGTGACCCTCCACTGCGGCACGGGGCAGGCACATTCACGCCTGATTACAAGCGCCGATTTTGTTTACTGGTCTTATAGTGGTTTGACCTGAAGCAGACCACTGCGTGACAGGGCGAGACTGCGGGCAGTCGTCCGAGCAAGCGCTCTCGTGCGGCCCCACCCAACATCTGAATTGAGGAGAAGCCTGTCATGACAAGCCCTGCAAGTGCCGGCACCCGGCGCCATCGTCTCGACTGGTTGGCCGTGCTGTCGGCCGCCGTCGCCGCGACTGCCGCGATGACGCCGGCCACCGCGCCGGCCAAGTCCATTCATCTGTCCGCCATGGTGGCGCCCGTCTGCCAGCCTTGGGACGCCGGCACGGCCTACGTCCAGGGTGACACGGTCACCGAGGGCGGCAAGTCGTACCAAGCCAACTGGTGGACGCAAGGCGACGACCCCGCCACGCACAGCGGCCCGGTCGGCAGTGGCCAGCCGTGGACGCAGATCGACAACTGCAGCGGCACGCCCCCGCCGCCGCCTGCGCCGGCCCCTTGCGACCCCTGGCGCGCCGACTTCACCTACCCGAAGGGCTCGCTGGTCACCGAGAACAGCAAGGGCTACAAGGCGATGGAGAAGTCGCTGAACCAGGATCCCGCGCTGAACCACGGTCCCAAGGGCAGCGGCGAGCCGTGGAAGAAGGTGGGCAGCTGCAATACACCACCGCCACCCAGCGGCTTCGTGTTCGGCACCTACAAGGACGTCACGATCAACATGAACTGGAACACCAACGAGCTGTCGACCAAGGTCACCGGCCCGCTGACTCCGGTGTTGAGCGTGATGCCGGCCAAGCAGACCTCGGCCACCTGGGCCTTCGCCACCGGCGAGTGCGGCTCCGAGAATTGGGCCGGCGTGACACCGGCGGCGCTGGTCGCTGCCAACGTCTCGAAGTGGGTCGCGGCTGGCAAGCACTACATCATCTCGACCGGTGGTGCTGCAGGCTCGTTCAGCTGCGGCTCTGACGCCGGTTTCGAGAAGTTCATCTCGACCTACAACTCGAGCATGCTGCAAGGTGTCGATTTCGACATCGAGGCCGGCCAGAGCCAGGCCGTGATCGACGGTCTGGTGGCCCGCGTCAAGACGGCGCAGTCCAAGCACCCGAACCTGCGTTTCAGCTTCACGCTGGCCACGCTGGGCGGCAGCTCGCCGCAAAGCCTGGGCGACGCAGGTGTGCGCACGATGAACTCCATCAAGGCGCAAGGCCTGACCGGCTACATCATCAACCTGATGGCGATGGACTACGGCAGCACCACGCCCACCAACTGCGTGGTCGTGAACGGCAAGTGCGACATGGGCAAGTCGGCCAACCAGGCTGCCATCAACCTGCACAACCACTGGGGCGTGCCGTACGGCCAGATCGAGATCACCCCGATGGTCGGCGGCAACGACACCCAGGACGAGACCTTCACGCTCGACGACGTGGACGAGGTGTCGACCTTCGTGCTGACGAACAAGCTGTCGGGCGTGCACTTCTGGTCGCTGGACCGCGACAACGACTGCCCGCCGGGCTTCGCCTCGCCGACCTGCAACAGCTACGGCCAAGCCGGCACCTGGGGCTTCACGAACCGCTTCATCACCAAGCTGGGGCAATAAAAGCACCCCCACGGCCCCCCGGGGCCTGCCCCCCGAGGGGGCTCGCGCAGCGGCCCGGCAAAGCCGGATCCGCGCACGCCACTTGAAGGCGGGCGGCGCTGCGCGCGCCCAGCTTCGGTTCCTGCGGCACACTGGCGGCTTCCACTTTGGAAGCCGTCTTTTATGCAATTGAAGCCACTGGGCCGCAGCGACTTGCTGGTCAGCCCGATCTGCCTCGGCACGATGACCTTCGGTG
>NZ_JBFUGE010000599.1:0-3603 GCF_056403075.1 Ideonella sp. P3_A4
ATGCGAAAGCTGCGTGGCTCCAAMGGATAGAGGTACGCATGACCGAACTGGTAAGGGCTCTCGCGCCAGGCGCGGCGGTTGAACAGGTTGTCGACGCCAGCGCGCAGCAGCCACTCATGGCCGAGGGCGCGAGTGCCGTAGCGAGTGGCCAGGCCGACGGTGGTCCAGCCTGGGATGCGGGCGCTGTCGTCGGGCAATACATAGCGCGGGCCTTCGTAGCTCAGGCTGGCCTGGGCGCTGAGGCCGGTGATCGCGGTGAATTGCCAGCCGGCGCTCAAGCGCGCGCTGCGTTCGGCCACATTGGGCGGCGTGAGGCCGTTCTCAGCGTCGTTGCTGGCGCCTTCGCGACGCGCGCGCAGCCACATGCCACTGGCCTGCAAAGTCAGCTGACCGGTGTGCAGCTCGCCGCCAGCCTCGATGCCACGGTGGCGGGCGTTGCCATCGATGCGGCGGGTGCAGGTGGTGCCGGCGTCATCGCACAGGTCCGTCGCCTGTGGCCGGCGGATGTCGAAGGCGGTGAGGCTGGCGTTCCAGGTCGCTTGCGAGAACTTCAGGCCCAGCTCGACCTGCTCGCTCTTCAAGGCCGGCAGCGGTTGGCCCGCGTTGGTGTAGTTGGGCAGGTTCGGCGCCACATCGCTTTCCACGCCCTGGCCCCAGCTGCCGTAGACGAGCAGCGCGTCGGTCCATTGGTGGCTCAGCGCGACCCAGGGCGTGGTGAAGGATTGGCGGTAGTCGGTGCCCGTGGCTTCGCTCGAGCGCTCCAAAGCGCTGTGGCGCAGACCCAGCCATAGGCCGGTGTCTTGCGTGATCGCCAGGTGGTCGCGCACATGCAACTCGGTGCTGCGCTCGTGGCGGCCGGCTGTCAGGTAGGGATCGGCTCCTGACCCAGGTAACTGAACGCTGCCGTCGATCTGGCCCGTGCCAACCCATTCATAGATCTGCTCGTTCGGGTGCTGACGGAAATCGCTCCACTGCACGCCGGTCGACAGCTGGTGTGCGAGGCCCCACCACTGGGCGCGGCCGCTCAGCGTCAGCGAGCCAGCCAGCGTGTCGCGACGTTCGTTTTCGCTGCGGTAGTCATAGAGGTCGAAGCTGCCGTCGCTGCAATAGCGGTCCCATTGCGCTTCGGCGGTGCAGCCGTAGGGGAAGGCGATGCGATCGTCAGTGCGCAGGCGTTGGCTCATCACCTGGGCCTGCAACTGCCAGTCGGCGCCAAGCGTTTCGGTCCAGCGCAGGCTGGCGGTGGTGCCGTCGAAGACGACTGGTCTCGACCAGGCCTGGTTGTTCAGGTTCAAGCGCGGGTCGATGTCGCGCGCCGAGGGCACGCGGTCGCCCAGCATGCTGAAGCCCGGCATGCTCGGCTGCGACTGGTGGCTGATTTCGATCTCGGCGTCGAAGCGACGGTCGGCCGTGGGTTGCGCGCTGCCGGCCAATGCGAGCAGATGCCGCTGACCCTTCGAGTCATGCACCTGCGGGTCGAGCGACTCGACCGCGACGTTCAGCCGCAGGCCCAATGCACCGCCGTCGCCGAAGTGGCGCTCCAGGTCGGTCGCGGCCTTGAAGTTGCCGCGCTCCGACCAGCCGAGGAAGACGATCGATTGATCGCTGCCCCGCGGCCGCTTGACCACCAGGTTGGCCAGGCCGCCCGGTGCGCTGGTGCCGGCCTGCGCACCGCTGGTGCCCTTGAGCACCTCGATGCGCTCTTTGTTCTCCAGCGCGATGGCGGTCTCTGCATTGATCGGCAGGCCGTCGCGCAGGTAGTTGTAGTGGTTGTCGAGCACGAAGCCGCGCACGGTCAGCGCGCTCCAGTAGCCGGGCGCGTTGTAGGCGTCGGCGATGCTGGCGTCGAGCCGGGTCAAGGCCGACAAGGCGTTGGCACCCTGGTCCTCGAGCAGGCTGCGGCTCAGGCTCAGTGCCTGGAAGGGCGACTTGGAGAGCGCCGTGTCGCCGAAGCCGGCCACACTGGCTGGCAGCGGCTCGACGCGGCCGGTGATGGTGACCTGCTCGGCGGCCTGGCCGGCGCAGGTGGCGTGCACGGCAGCCAGGGCCAGCGCGTGCAAGGTGAAGCGGGGAAGGGACTGCATGGCCATCTGGGACTCGACAAGTCGGTCGCAGGGCCGCAAGTTCTGGATGGGTCTGCGGCACGCGAGCGCATGCCGCCATCTGAGCTGCTTCCCTGCGCGAGGATTACCTCAATCAGGTTCAAAGGGACTTTCTCAGTCGAGCCGGTAGACCGGCTCAACACCCCTAGCGGAGAACTGCCAGGCGCAGCGCCTGACAGCAAGCGCGAATTATCGCTGCGATCGCGCGTCAGCCCGGACGCGCAACAAAAAGCCCGCCACGGCGGGCCGGGCGGGCTTTGACAAGGATCAACAGGTCAGCGGATCAGCTGGTCCAGCTTGCCGGTCCGGTCTTTCCACTCGTCGGCATCGGGCAGCGCGGGCTTGCGCTTGGTGATGCTCGGCCAGCCCTTGGCCAGCTCGGCGTTGATCGCGATGAATTTCTGCTGGTCGGCCGGCACGTCTTCCTCAGGCAGGATGGCGTTGACCGGGCATTCGGGAATGCACACCGCGCAATCAATGCACTCGTCGGGGTCGATGGTCAGGAAATTCGGGCCCTCGCGGAAGCAGTCGACAGGGCAGACGTCGACGCAGTCGGTGTACTTGCAGCGGATGCAGGCTTCGGTGACGACGTGGGTCATGGTGCGGTGAAAAGTGAAAAGTAGGGCTTGGCTGGCGGCTCCGCCCAGCGGAAAGCCTCGAAGCCTGGCCTGCGCCGCGCATGACGCCGCGCAGCAAAGCATGAGATTTTAGGGCCTGGGGGCCTTCAAGCGGCGGGATGACCCTCGTACAAGGGCGTGGCCGCAACGAGAGGATCCTCGCTCTCGTGAATGGTTGGCGCCACTCTGGCGGCGCCGACACCCACGGTGACCACCGCCGGCCGGCCCGCATGCAGCACGCAGGCGGCAGGCAGGCTGTCGACCCGGTGCTCGCTGATCAGCTGGTCCGGCCAGCCGGCGCGGGAGACCACGCTGACCGGCGTTTCGGCCTGCCAGCCGGCTTCGAGCAGGCGGCGCGACAGCATCGCCAGTTGTCGTCCGGCCATGTAGAACACCTCGGTGTCGGCGCGGCGGCTGGCGTGCAGCTCGCGCTCCTGCGTCATCGCGGTGGTCAGCGACACGCTGCGGCCGTTGCCGCGGCGCGTGAGTGGGCGGGCGGAAGCGGCGGCAGCAGCCAGCGCGGCGGTCACGCCGGGGATCACCTCGCTGGTGATGCCGGCTTCGGCCAGCGCCTGCAGCTCTTCTTCGAGCCGGCCGAAGACGCTCGGGTCGCCGCCCTTCAGTCGCGCCACCAGGGCGCCCGTCTGGGCATGTTGCACCAGCAGCGCGTTGATGCGCGCCTGCGCGGTGGTGGTCGAGAAGCCGCGCTTGCCAACGTCGATCCACTCGGCCTTCGGCGCGAACTCGCGCAGGGCCGGGTCGGTCAGGGCGTCGAAAAGCACCACGTCGGCGCGGGCCAGCGCCGCGGCGCCGCGCAGCGTGATCAGGTCAGCCGAGCCCGGGCCGGCGCCGATGAAGATGACATGGCCGCGCTGGGGCATGGC
>NZ_JBFUGE010000600.1:0-3597 GCF_056403075.1 Ideonella sp. P3_A4
ACCTCCGACGTCCCCTTCTTCGACGCCCTGCCCACCGTGGCCAGCGTGACCGGGCAGTTCCTGCTCGGCCGCAAGCTGATCGAGAATTGGTCCGTCTGGCTGGCGGTGAACGTCGTCAGCATCGGTCTGTTCGCCTACAAGGCGCTGTGGCTGACGGTGATCCTTTACGCGATCTTTGCTCTGCTCTCCGTTGCCGGCTGGCGCGCCTGGGCGCGCCTTGAGGGGCACGTCGATGCGCGGCACTGAGCCCCCCTGGATCTTCGCCATCGTCGGCGCAGAAAGTACCGGCAAAAGCACCCTCGCCGAAGCGCTGGCTTTGCGGCTGGCCGAGGCCACCGGCTGGCGCTGCACCTGGGTGCCTGAAGTGCTGCGCGAATGGTGCGAGCGCGAAGGCCGCACACCGGCGGTCCATGAGCAAGAAGCCATCGCCGCCGAACAGGGCCGCCGCGTCGACGCCGCAGCCGCCGAGCACGACATCGTGATCTGCGACACCACGCCACTGATGACCGCCGTCTACCACCGCCAGGTGTTCGGCGACAGCTCGATGGACGACGGTGCGCTTGACTGGCAGCGCCGCCGCTGCACGCTGACCTTGCTGACGGCGCTCGACCTGCCCTGGCAAGCCGACGGTCTGCAGCGCGACGGCGCGCACGTTCGCGAGCCCGTCGATGCGACGCTGCGAACGCTGCTGATCCAGGCCGGCCTGCCCTTTGTGGTGGTGGGGGGTCTGGGCGAAGCGCGCGTCGAAGCTGCGCTCGATGCCGTCGCGCCTTTCTTGCGCCAAGCCAAGAAGGCGCCGCCCGCCCCCGGCCTCTTCAGCCGCCTGGCCGCACGCGACGCCGCCCAGCCCGAATGGCGCTGGGTCTGCGAGACCTGCGATGTGCCGGACTGCGAGCACGCCGCGCGGCAACTGCGGCGGCAACGCCCCTAGCCTCGTCAGCCATTTCTCGTGAGGCCAGGTGGCCATCACTCGCCAAGAGTGGTCCGCATATCTGACGAGTTACATCCTGGCGTCAAGTGACCCAGGTCATACAACCAATCACTTCTCTCGTTGGCACTCACAGCTCCAGCGCATCGACCTGTGCGCCGGAAAGGCAATTCCCGCCATTGCAGATGCCATTTCAACGAGGAAAGTTCATGAAACTACGAGCAAAGGCCATCGGCGCACTGATCGCCGCGGCCGCCTGTGGCGCAGCCACGGTTTCCATGGCCGCCAACGAGCCGATCCAGCCCATCGTGCGTCCGGAGAAGATCGATCAAGGCATGGCCGAACTGGGCAAGAAGCTGTACTTCGAGCCCCGCTTGTCCAAGTCTGGCTACATCTCCTGCAACTCGTGCCACAACCTCTCGATGGGCGGCACCGACAACGTGCGCTCTTCGATCGGCCACCAATGGCACGAGGGCCCGATCAACGCGCCCACGGTGCTGAACTCCAGCTTCAACATCGCGCAGTTCTGGGACGGCCGCGCAGCCGACCTGAAAGCCCAGGCCGGCGGCCCGATCGCCAACCCCGGCGAGATGGGCTTCAGCCACACCATGGCGGTGGACGTGCTGCGCTCGATCCCGCAGTACGTGAACGAGTTCGGCCACGTGTTCAAGAAGAAGCCACTGGACATCGACCAGGTGACCCTCGCAATCGCCGAATTCGAAAAGACCCTGGTCACGCCAAATTCACGCTTCGACCAGTGGCTCAAGGGCAATGGCAAGGCGCTCAACACCCAGGAGCTGGCCGGCTATCGCCTGTTCAAGGACAGCGGCTGCGTGGGCTGCCACAACGGCGTGGCCGTGGGCGGCAACTCGTTCCAGAAGATGGGCCTGGTGGCGCCCTTCACCAGCCAAAGCAAAGCCCAGGGCCGGTTCGAAGTCACCGGCAATGAAGCCGACAAGTACTACTTCAAGGTGCCCACGCTGCGCAACATCGAGCTGACCTATCCGTACTTCCACGACGGTTCGGCGGCCACGCTGCACGAAGCTGTCGAGGTGATGGGCCGGGTGCAACTGGGGCGCAACTTCAGCGCTGACGAAAACGACAAGATCGTCGCCTTCCTGAAAACACTCACCGGTGACCAGCCCGCGGTGGTGCTGCCGGTGTTGCCACCATCGGTCGATCAAACGCCGCGCCCGCAGCCTTTCAACTGACCCTCATCGCCTCTGCACTGAACATCACCTGAGGGGTCCTTCCCACCCACTCACTGTCCTGAGAACAGGTGGTCCCGGCAAGGAGCGGATGGACTGCCAGACATCGGAGCCTTGGGCTCCCACTGCGCGCGGCACACCGGCCATGCCCGGCGCAGCTTCACCACTGCGCGCGTTGCTGCCAGCGCGGCGAGCAACTCAGCCCGCAGCCGCTATTGCAGCGAAGCGGATGCCGGCGGCTGGTCGCGCCCAGGCGTGAAAAGCTCGCCCACGTCGACCGCATCGAAGTGGTACTGCTGGCCGCAGAAGTCGCAGCCGATCTCGATGTCGCCGCGCTCGGCGAGGATCGATTCCGCCTCTTCGCGCCCCAGCCCGTTGAGCATCGCTCGCACCCGCGGACGCGAGCACGAGCAGGCGAAGCCCGGCACCAGCGGCTCGAAGCGCAGCACCTGCTCTTCCCAGAACAAACGGCGCAGGATCGTGTCGGCGTCCAGCGTCAGCAACTCTTCGGAAGTCAGCGTCGCAGCCAGGTGGGCGATCCGGTTGAAGCCTTCGGACTGGCCAATCATGTCTTCATTGGCCACGTTGATGCCGGACAGGTTGTTCTCACCCTGGATCGGCAACCGCTGGATCAGCAAACCAGCCGCCACCTCGTCGTTGGCCGCCAGCACCAGCCGCGTGTCCAGCTGCTCGGACTGCAGCATGTAATGCTCCAGCACCTGCGACAGCTGCTGCAGCGGCTCGCGCTGGTCACCGTGCAGCGGCACCACGCCCTGGTAGGGCTGCTGCCCTGGCAGGCGATCCTGCGGGTCCAGCGTGATTGCGCAGCGGCCCTTGCCGTGCACGTTCAGCATCGCCTCCAGCTTGGCGCTGTCTGGCACCTCACCGATCACCTTGGCGGTCGCGCGAAAGGTCAGGTCCGAGCGCGCTTCGGCCACCGCCAGCTTGACCGGCCCGTCGCCAAAGACTTGCAGGATCAGCGAGCCGTTGAACTTGATGTTGGCCTGCATCAGCGTGGCCGCGGCGGCCATCTCGCCCAGCAGCGCACGCACCGGCGGCGGGAACGGGCCCACCGTCTCGCGCCGGGTGAGCGACTCGCGCCAGCCGTCGGTCAGCCGGACCAGCATGCCGCGCACCGGCAGGCCTTCGAACAGGAACTTGTGCAATTCATCCATGAGGGAACTTCTTCAAAGTTTTTTCAGGTGCAGGCGATGCCGGCGCGCGTTGTCGACATAGTGCGCAGCGCTCATCTTCAGCCGCTCGATCTGCTCGGGTGTCAGCTCGCGCACAACCTTCGCCGGGCTGCCGACGATCAGCACGCCGTCCGGGAATTCCTTGCCTTCGGTGACCAGCGCGCCAGCGCCGACGATGCTGTTCTTGCCGATGCGCGCACCATTCAGGATCACCGACTGGATGCCGATCAGCGAGCCGTCTCCCACCGTGCAGCCGTGCAGCGTCACC
>NZ_JBFUGE010000601.1:0-3578 GCF_056403075.1 Ideonella sp. P3_A4
GTGCCGTTCGGCGCCGCCTTGCTGCGGAAGCCGTAGGGCCACAACACCAGCTGGCTGTAGCTGTGGATGTCGATGTGGATGCCGCTGGTGTCGGTCGGGGCTGCGTCGTCGTAGCCCGAGCCGCGGCGGTCCGGCCAGAGGCTGCGCACATAGCTCTCGACGGTCTGGGTTTCGGGCTCGGAACCGGCCGAAGAACCGCGGAAGGTCTCGTCGCAGGGGTTGCCGCTCGAGCCTTGGCCGTTGGTCACGTTCCAGCTGTAGCTGAAGTTGCGGTTCAGGTCGGCGCCGCGGCTGTTGCTGTTGGCACCGCAGTAGTTCTTGTTGGTGTTCTTGCGCCACAGCAGGCCACCTTCAGCCTTCTTGCGGCCGTCGGGGTTGGTTTGCAGCAGCAGGTGGACCTCGTGGTGGTCGAGGATCCAGGTCGCATCGGCGTTCTTGCCGTAACCGGTCAGCAGTTGCTTGGCGAAGGCCAGCATCAGCGGCGCGGTCGTGTATTCACGGGCGTGGATCGCCGAGTTGACGAACAGCTTGGGCTTGGGCTCGCCGTTGGGGCCGGTGGTCTGCTTGTTGGTCAGCTTCAGCACACCCATGTCGTAGCCGCCGGTGCCCTGGGTCTTCTCCCAGCTGTCGCCGACGTCCGTCCAACTGGCCAGCTTCGGGTAGGTGGTGGTGAAGCCCTGGGCGGCCGCGAAGGTTTCTTCGACGGTCTCGTAGCACGGGTAGTTCGGGATCGACTCGCCGCTTTCGAGGCGTTCGGTGGCCAGCTTGGCGCCCGAGGCACCGAAGATGTTCGGGGCGCCTGCGGCGCGCAGCCGCTTGACCATCGACTCGTGCTTGGCGGTGAAGGCTTCGTCCTTGACGACACGGAACGCGAACGTCTTCAGCTTCGCGATGTCTTTATCGTTCAGCTGCAGCACCAGGTAGCCGGCCTTCCAGTTCGATTCGAGCAGTTGCTCGTGGAACGTGATGGCGGCTTTGCGGCCGGTGGCCGCATCGGGGAAGTAGGCGCGGTAGAAATTGCTGACGCTCTGTTCCTGTTGGAGCAGTTGGTCCATCTCGACAGCGTCATGGGCGCTGACGGTCTGCTGGGCAGCTGCGCTCGTGGCCAGGCCAGCAGTCGCAAAGGCCACCGACAGGGCGGTGACAAGGGGGATTCGCTTCACGGGGGGGTCTCCTGAGGCTTTGTGAACGGCTGGCACCGGTATGGCGCGCCGTCCGAACGATTGTGTGGGGCACCCCCCAAAGCCGCCACCCAGGCCCCCTTCGGTTCTAGGGGGTCGAATTCGTCAACTTTCGTCACTGCCGAAGCAGTGGCAGATCGCCTTGTTCATGCGGCGCAGCCGCATGAACAAGAAAGGCGAGGGCCGGGCCATACAGCCCAGCCTTCTTCTTACTGGATCTTCAGGAACACGGCGCTGACCGCGCCCTGGTTGCCGGCGGCGTCCTTGCCGCGCACGTAGACCAGGTGCTTGCCCTTGCTCAGGCCGGTGGTCGACAGCGTCGCACTGGCCAGCTCGGTCTTGGTGTCGAAGGCACCGTCCTTCGGCCCCAGCGCCAGCGGGGTGGCACCGGGCATCCACGGCGGCACGTCGATGTAGGCCTCGGCGGCGGCGATGTTCTGCGTCGGCTCGGTGCCCTTGCTGTTGTTGTAGCGGGTGTCGGTGACGGTGGCCGTCAGCGTCACCGGCGTGCCGGCGGGAACGCCGTTGGTGCTGAGCTTGAGCTTGGTCACGTCCGGGCCGGCCGGCGTCAGGTACGGCGTGCGCACCACCCGGGCCATGTACATCAGTGCCTGCAGGTTCTTCGGCTTGATCGTGTTCTCGTAGCTGGTGCAGCTCTGGAAGAACGAGGTGCCGATCTCGAAAGTCATCCCCGGGACGCCGAGTTCGCCATAGCTGACGTCGTCCGAGGTGCCATCGGTCGGGTACAGGCCGATCGATTGCTCCGGCGTGTAGCCGTTGAAGAACGCGAGCTTGCGGCCCAGCGTCTGCATCGCCACGCCGTTCGGCGCCACCTGCTTCACATGACCCCAGGGCCACAGCACCAGCTCGCTGTAGCTGTGCACGTCGAGGTGGATGCCGCTCGTGTCTGCCGGCGCTGCATCACCCTGGTTCGGACCACGGCGGTCCGCCCAGATGCTGCGGGCGTAGTTCTGCACAGCCTGGGTCTCGGGCTCGGATCCGGCGGACGGACCACGGTAGGTCTCGTCGCAGGCGTTGCCGCTGGAGCCGGTGCCGTGCGTGATGTTCCAGGTGAAGCTGAAGTTGCGGTTCAGGTCGGCACCGCGGTTGTTGCTGTTGGCGCCGCAGTAGTTCTTGTTGGTGTTCTTGCGCCAGAGCAGGCCGCCTTCGGCCTTCTTGCGGCCGTCAGGGTTGGTCTGCAGCATCAGGTGGACCTCGTGGTGGTCGAGGATCCAGGTCGCGTCGGCGTCCTTGCCATAGCCGGTCAGCAGCTGCTTGGCAAAGGCCAGGATCAGCGGCGCGGTGGCGTACTCGCGGGCATGCAGGCCGGAGTTGATGAACAGCTTGGGCTTGGCTTCGCCGTTCGGGCCGTGCGTGTCCTTGTTGGTCAGCTTCAGCACGGCCATGTCGTAGCCGCCGGTGCCCTGCGTCTTCTCCCAGCTCTCGCCCACAGGGGTCCAGGTGGCCAGCTTGGGGTAGGTGGTGGTGAAGCCCTGTGCGGCGGCGAAGGTTTCCTCGACCGTCTCGTAGCAGGGGTAGTTCGGGATCGACTCGCCGCTTTCCGTGCGCTGCGCGGCCAGCCGCTCACCCGAAGCACCGAACATGTTGGGCGAGCCGGCGGCGCGCAGCCGCTTGACCATCGCATCGTGCTTGGCGATGAAGGCCTCGTCCTTGACGATGCGGAACTTGAAGGCCTTCAGCTTCGTGATGTCTTGCTCGTCGAGCTGCAGCACCAGGTAGCCGCCCTTCCAGTTCGACTCCAGGATCTGTTCGTGGAAGGTGACGGCGGCTTTGTGGCCGGTCTCGATGTCGGGGAAGTAGGCGCGGTAGAAATTGTCGACGCGTTGCTCTTGTTCCAGCAACTGGTCGATCTCAGCGGCGTCGTGCGCGCTGGTGACCTGCTGAGCGATGGCACTGGTGGCCAGGCCGAGCGTGGCGAATGCGACCGACAGAGCGGCGGCGAGAGGAAGTCGCTTCACAGGGTCTCCTTGACGTTGTGACAGCGGCACCGAAGTGGGCCACTTTGAGCGGCCGATTGTGTGGGGCGCCCTCGCGGGCCGCCACACGGCCCTCGTCAACATTCGTCAAGCGCTGAAGTGTCCCTTGTGCTGTTCGCGCAGTAGATTTTTTTGCACTTTTCCCATCGTGTTACGTGGCAGTTCATGGACCACGAACACTTGCTTCGGCACCTTGAAGCCGGCAATGCGGTTTTTCAGTGCGGCGACCAGCGCGGCGCCATCGACATTTGTGCCGGYACGCGGCACGACGACCGCCAACACGCCCTCGCCGAAGTCCGGGTGCGGCACGCCGATCACTGCGCTCTCCAACACGCCGGGCAGTTCGTTCAAGAAACCCTCCACCTCGGCGGGGTAGACGTTGTAGCCGCCGGTGATGATC
>NZ_JBFUGE010000602.1:0-3576 GCF_056403075.1 Ideonella sp. P3_A4
CTCCGAAGCGAGACTCAAGGTTCTTCACGTGCTGGCTCACCGCGGTGGGCGTGAGGTTCAACTCGCCAGCGGCTCGCGTGAAGCTCAGATGGCGGGCAGCGACCTCGAAGGCACGCAAGGCATTGAGTGGCAGGTCCATGGTGGGCACCGGGAGGCATGAGACCCAAGATTTTCTATGGGCAGCGCTGCAAATCTTGCGATTGTGAGCGCGGCCGACGCCCCTTATCGTGCCGCCCATCGTCACCAACCACACATGACCTCACCGATGAAACGTCGCCAATATCTGCAATCTCTTGGCGCGCTGAGCCTGGCTGCCGCACCGCTGCTGGCTTCCTCGAAAACTTCAGTCTCATCCCTCAAGGACTGGGCCGATGCGCGCTTCCAGGCCATCGAAAAGGCCAGCGGCGGGCTCTTGGGCGTGTTCATCCAGGACACAGGCAGCCCGCGCCAGTGGCACTACCGGGCAGACGAGCGCTTCTTGATGTGCAGCACTTTCAAGCTGATGGCCACTGCCCGTGTGCTTGACCGTGTCGCCCGCGGCGAGGAGAGGCTGGACCGGTCCATCGCGTTCGGCAAGGCCGATCTCGCCGGCTATTCCCCCGTGACCGAAAAGGCGGTCAGCCGCGGCAGCATGACGTTGGGCGAGCTTTGCCAGRCCACCATGACCCACAGCGACAACACCGCCGCGAATCTGATCTTGGCCAGCTATGGTGGCCCGCCATCGCTGACGGCATGGATGCGCAAGCTGGGCGACGAGGTGAGTCGCTCCGACCGCACCGAACCCGCGCTGAACGAATTCGACGCCACGGGCCTGTATGACACCACCACGCCCCGCGCAGCCGCCGGCACGCTGCAGGCCGTGACACTGGGCAACGCGCTGCCGCCTGCACAGCGTGCGCAGCTTGTGGCCTGGATGCGCGCCACTACCACTGGCGCCCATCGCCTGAGGGCCGGCTTGCCGGCCGGCTGGACGCTCGGCGACAAGACCGGCACCAGCGATCACTGCACCAACGACATCGGCGTGATATGGCCCGCTGGCGGCCGCGCACCTGTCGTCGTCACGACGTACATCGGCCGCAGCCAGGCAGATCCCAAGGTGCGCGAGCAATGCCTGGCAGACGTCGCGCGCATGCTGCCCAAACTGCTTGCCTAGACGTCGAGCTTCAGCTCCGCCCTGCCCTCGGCCTGCGTCGCGCGGCAGCGCAATGCTTTCCCGGGGGGCGGTCGGGAGTCCGAGGCACGACTTCTCGCCGCAGGCAGGACGCGCGGTCAGCGCGGGCCACGAGATACGGGGTCCTAGCGGCACTCGAAGCTGGCCGCTTCCTCGGTGTCAGTGGCGCCGTTCTTCAGCATGGCCTGCTTCGGGTAGGCGCACAGTGGCCGACTGCGCGTGGCCGGCCAGCCGGCTGCGATGACATCCGGGTCGGCCGCGTTGACGGTGGCACGCACGGCATCGGGCGCCGTGCCCTTCTCGACCCAGTTCTCCAGCGCCGTCAGCATGTCGAATCGATCCGTCGCGGGGCCGCCTGCGCAGTGGTTCATGCCGGGCACGAGGAACAGGCGCGCGTAGTTCGGCGCGCCGGCATCCGCGGCCTTCAGTGCGTCGTACCAGGCCATGGTGTCGTTGGGCGAGAACACCGGGTCGGCCGTGCCGTGGACCACGATCAGCTTGCCATGCGTCTTCAGCGTGCCCAGCTGGGTCGGGTTGGGGGGCGTCATGAACTCGAGCGCCGATTCCTTGTAGGTCCCCGTCTTGGCGGAGATCTTCGCCGCCGCGGTGTCCATGCTGAAGCCGAGCTGGTAGCCGATGCCGCCGTCCGCGAGGCTTGGTGCATCGGGCGGCGTCGAGAAGACGTAGCCCATCGCGCCAGCGCCGATCAGGGTGTTGAACGGCAACGGCGCGAAGCCGGCGTCGAGCTTCCAGAAGCGCCAGTTCTGGCCCGACACCCCCGGATCCATGGGCCAGCTCGCGTACAGGCTGCGGTTCGCGCTGTCGCGCGCGCCGCCGAAGACGTTCTGCAATGCGTTTTTCTGCGTCGCGGTCAGGCAGCTCGCATCGGGCGCGCCGGTGCAGGTGGGCACGTCGTTCGCGATGCTGAACGCCGCCTGGCAGGCCACCCGGTCGTTGACCATGCCGTCGGCCACGCCGTCAAGCGCATCGCACTTGGCGAGGATCTTCTGCGCGACGAGGTTCATGGCCGAGGCGGGGAAGGCATCCTTGGGCAACTGGCCGGGCGTCGCGGCGGACATGAACTGCTGGGTGTCCCATTGCTCCGCGATGGCCGCTTTCGGCAGGTTGAAGCCCGGGTTCGCGGCGACGTAGCCGTCGAACTGGTCGGCGAAACGCGAGCTCGCCACCATCGCGTCACGCCCGCCATTCGAGCAGCCGAGCAGGTACGAGCGCGCAGGCGGCTGACCGTAGCGCGCCTGCACGATCTTCTTGGCCACCAGGGTCACCTGGCCGACGGCGTTGTAGCCGTAGTCGCTGCGCGCCTGCGGATCGATCCCGAACGACACGTCCGACTGGCCGGTGTTGTGGCCGCCATCGGTGCTGGCGACGGCGTAGCCCCGCTCCAGGGCTGTGCCGGTGGGTGCGTTGAGCAGGTTGCCGGTGGCTGGCACGATGACGCCGTTGGTGCCGCCGCCGCCCTGGAAGAAGAACTTGCCGTTCCAGGCCGCCGCCAGCGGCGTTCGCAGCTCGAAGCCGATCGCGTACGGCTTGCCGTCGATGCCGGTGCGCGCGTTCAGCGCGCCGGTCACTGCGCAGTGGGCCGGCAGGACGCCCGAGGCGGCGACCTCGACCGCGCTCGCGACCTGCAGGTTCGGGATGTTGAGCTCGGCCGTGGTGATGTCCGTGCAAGCGAGGGTGGCCATCGAATCGCTGCCGCCACAGGCAGCGAGCAGGCCGGTTGCCATGGCGAGCGAGAGGCTCGTGCGCTTGTTCATGCGTGTCTCCTGTGTGTGTACGTACGGTTGGTTCGTCGTGCCGTTCGGCGGCAATCTATCGTTGGGCTCGCCGATCGGTCTTGGCGAAACCGGACCCGTTTGCCGAATCGGGACGTGACAGGAGGGGTGTCGCCGCGAGGACTTCCACCAATGCGACGGCCCGCCGAACGACCTAGCATGGACGCGCCTCAGGCGACGTCATGTCCATCGCTCCGCTTCCCGGGCCCGAGGGCCTGTACAACGTATCCGTCATGCCGAGCTTTCTGCTCGACAGTGCAYGCGTGGGTTGGCAAGGTGCCTACTTCACCGATATCAACGGCGCGGACGAAGGCATCGTCGACCACGGGCACGAGCGCTATTGCCTCCAGCGCGGGCTGCACCGGGAAGCACGTCGTGGGCTCGGGCGGCGCGAGTGGCAAGACATGCCGGCCGGCCTTTCGGTGTGGCGCTCCGGTGACGAGCAGCGCTTTCACTGGCGAGCGGGTGGCCGCTCGCAATTTCTCTTCATCGAGCCAGAGCATGTGGCGGCAGTCCTCGGCCACGACCGTCCACTGCCCGCGGTCGGGCACGACGCGCCTTCCCGCTTGCCGGTTGCTGAACTGATCTTCGACGCTCTGCAGGCCGATGTGG
>NZ_JBFUGE010000603.1:0-3575 GCF_056403075.1 Ideonella sp. P3_A4
ATACGAACCAAGGCACGAACAACAACAAGTTCGCACCGCCGGTGGCGCAGGTAGAAGACGTGGCGCCCGTCACCGGCGAGTTGGCGGGCCGCGGTACCCGCTTGGTGGCCGCCATCATCGACGGCGTGGCGTTTGCAGTCATCGCACTGGTGATCGGGCTGATGACTTCGGTCAGCCTGTTCAGCCCCAGCACGCCCCACGGTGGCGCCTATTTCATGGCGTATGGCGTGTCGATACTGGTMTTTCTCGCCATTCAGGCGGTGCTGCTGCACCAGCGCAGCCAGACGATGGGCAAGATTGCGATGGGCATTCGCATTCAGCGCTCAGACGGCTCCAAGGCCAGTCTTGGCCGACTTGTCGGCATGCGCATGGTGCCGATGTGGCTGATCAGCCTGGTGCCGCTGATCGGCCCGCTCATCAGCCTGATCGACAGCCTGTTGATCTTCCGCGCCTCGCACCGCTGCCTGCACGACGACATAGCCGACACCATCGTCGTCCGTGTCTGATTCTGCAGCGGGCTTGGCGGCCTCGCGCGCCGCCGCAGGCCCCGCGCTGGACACCCTCTATCGCGTCGAGACGCCCGAGGGCGTGGCTTTGACGCTGCGCCCCGCCGGGCCGGTGCCGCGTGGTGTCGCGTTCATGCTCGACTTCCTGATCCGCCTCGCGCTGATGGGCACGCTGGGCGCGGTGCTGTCGGCGGTCAAGGGCATCGGCGATGCCTTCTGGCTGATCAGCTTCTTCATACTCGAATGGTTCTACCCGGTGATCTTCGAGCTGTCGCCGGCGGCTGCCACGCCGGGCAAGATGGCCGTGGGCCTGCGGGTGGTGATGGACAACGGGCTGCCGGTCACGGCCAGCGCCTCGTTGCTGCGCAACCTGCTGCGCGCCGCTGACTTCCTGCCGCTGGCCTACGGCCTCGGCCTGCTCAGCATGCTGCTGCGGCGCGATTTCAAACGCCTGGGCGACCTGGCCGCATCGACACTGGTGGTCTACAACGCCGAGCGGCCCGCCGCCGTGGCTTGGCCGTCGGTGCCGGTTTGCGCCGCCAGCGCAACACTCACCTTCGATCAGCAACGGGCGTTGCTGCACCTGGCGGGCCGGGCCACGCGGCTGACGCCCCAGCGCGTGGAAGAGCTGGCCGTTCTGGCGGAGTCGAAGGTCAAGCCGCGGCCGCTGGACCCAGAGCAACTGGCCCCGACCTCGGCTGCCGAGCGTTTGATCGGTGTGGCCCGCTGGTTGCGCGGTGATCGTTAAGGAAGGACGAGCGATGAGCCAGAACCCTTACGCGCCGCCTGAAGCCGATGTCGATGCGGTGGCGCCGCCGCCGCCCTCCGCCCCTGCCCCGGCGCTGTGGAACCCGAACGCAGCAGCCAACTGGAGCCTGCTGCTGACGCCGGCGTTCGGTGCCTTCCTGCACATGAAAAACTGGGCCGCCCTGGGCGAACCGCAGAAAGCCGACGCTTCGCGCAAATGGTTCGTCGCTGTGCTCGCGTTCTATCTCGTCATGGCGATCGTCGCGGCGGTGCTGCCCGAGAGCCGCGAGATGAACGTGGTCTCGCGTGGCTTTGGTATCGGCCTGCTGGCCGCCTGGTACTTCTCGAGCGCACGCGAACAGATGCAGCACGTGCTCGGGCGCTACGGCAAGGCCTATCCGCGGCGTGGCTGGGGCGTGGCCTTGCTGCTCGGGCTGGCAGGCATCGTGGCGTACGTCGTGGTGGCCATCATGGTGGGTGCGGCAGTTGCGCTGGTGTTCGGCCTGGACCCCGAAGGCTCTTGACCGCCAGATGAACCCCGCGCAATTCGAAGCCACCTACGGCCCGCAGTGGGACGAGCTGGACGCCCTGCTCGTCGCCACGGCGCGTCCGCGGCGCTGGTTTGCTTCGGCTGCGAAGCAGGCACCGGCGCCCGACGCCGAGCGCCTGGCGGCGCTGTACCGCGCCATCTGCGAACACCTGGCCTTGGCGCAGGCCCGCGCCTACCCGGTCCACCTGGCCGAGCGGCTCGAAGACCTGGCCCAGCGGGCGCACCGCCTGATCTATCGCCAGCACGAACTGGGTTGGCAACGCTTGAGTCGCTTCTTCCTCGTCGAGGTGCCGGCGGCCTTGCGTGCCCAGCGTCGCTACGTGTGGATGGCAGCACTGCTGTTCTACGGGCCGGCCTTGCTGATGGGCCTGGCCACCTGGGCGGACCCGGGCCAGGTGCTGACGCTGATGGACGCCGGCAACGCCARCAACTTCGAGCAGATGTACAGCCGCGAGCCCGATCAGGCGATCGGCCACCACCGCGGCGCCGACACCGACTGGCGCATGTTCGGCTTCTACATCCGCCACAACATCGGCATCGGGTTCCAGTGCTTTGCCGGTGGCTTGCTGGCCGGTGTTGGCACCGTGTTCTACCTGATCTTCAATGCCTTGCAGATCGGCGGCGTCGCGGGCTTCCTGACGGCCCGCGGCCATGGGCCGGTGTTCTGGTCTTTCGTGGCCAGCCACTCGCCGTTCGAGTTGAGTGCGATCGTCATCTCCGGCGCTGCAGGCTTGATGCTCGGCCACGCGCTGCTGGCGCCCGGACGCTGGCGGCGCACGCAGGCCCTGGCCCGCGCCGGCCAGGCCAGCGTGCCGCTGGTGGGGGCTGCGATCGTGTTGTTCCTGATCGCCGCCGCGCTGGAGGCCTTCTGGTCCTCGTCGCCCTGGGTGCCTCCGCCGGCGAAGTACGCGACCTCGGCGCTGGGCTGGGTGCTGGTCTGGGCTTACACGCGGCTGAGGGTCCGCTGATGGGCCGGATGATGGACGCGCGCCATGTGGGCTGACCAACTCGCCCTCGCCCTGCGGCCCCGCCCGATGATGGAGGCGGCTGACCTCGGCGCGCGCATGGTGCAGCGCGAGGCCCGCACGTTGGCGCGCAGCTACCTGCCAGCGGCCGCGTTGACGATGATGCTGGCCGCATCCACCTGGTGGTGGGATCCGCTTGCGCCGTCGCTGGTGTTGTTCATGCTGAAGCCCTGGCTCGACCGCGCCTTGTTGCTGGTCTTCGCGCGCACCGCCTTCGGTCAGCCGGTGACCGCCCGCGAAATCTGGCAGTCCGATGGCCTGCTGAGCCTGCGCGGCCTGCTGCGAGCCCTGACCTTGGCGCGCTTGTCGCCCTGGCGGGCCTACACCCAACCGGTGGATCAGCTCGAGGGGCTGCGCGGGCAGCCGGGGCGCAAACGCCGCGCGCTGCTGCTGCGCGGCAAGCGTGGCGTTGCGCTGCTGCAGCAAGGCATGTACTCGCAGATCGAGCTGCTGCTGACGGTGGCACTGATGTCGCTGCTGTACTGGCTGACGCCCTTCGATCCCGTCAACACCTCGAACCGATGGGGTGGCTTCTTCGAAGACGACACGATGGCCTACCTCTTCGCCGCCAGCCAACTGCTGGTGGCCACCGTGCTCGAACCGTTCTTCGTCGCCGCCGGATTCTCGATGTACCTGAACCGCCGCGTCGAACTGGAAGCCTGGGACGTGGAACAGGAGCTGCGGCGTGCGTTTGCGCTCTAGCCTCGCCGCGCTGCTGCTATGCACGCTCGCCGCGCTGCCCGCCGG
>NZ_JBFUGE010000604.1:0-3569 GCF_056403075.1 Ideonella sp. P3_A4
GACATATGGCGTCAAGCTCGGCAGATATACGGCTTGGTCCGGCTCCAACTGAATAGGGTATACATCGGCTCCCATTCCGGGTCCGTCGCAGCAGGACAAGCACACGGCTGCCCCTACCGAATTCGTTTGGTTGTACACGACGTAAAGCTGGCTCGCTGAGTTATCCCAGCAGAGTTCTACGCTGTCTGAGTAGTCGTCGCGCCTCGACTTCCAAAGCTTCTTACGGTGAGTTACGTTRCCAAATAGACCGCCAAACAAATCTGCCACCGCAAATCCGATGTCAACGGCTTGGTGTACATCATCCTGAAAGTCGCCTACGTTGCGCTTCATATGAACTCCCTATTCTGGTAATTCATTAGGCGCTCTTTTATGGCCAATGCAAACTAGTTGATATTGACCCTGCAAACAAAGATGCGATCTCTGCTGCGTCCCCGGACGCTTTGGTCAGCCAAGCGTTGCTGTCCGGGGATTGGCTTGGCGCCTTTAGAGCCTCGCGAAGAGGGGGTCAGGAAACCGAGTATTCATGCGGCCTCCAGTGGGTGTGTGCCCCACAGGCCGCTAGCGTCCTAAAACGCGCGCGAACAAGGGCACCTTAGAAACAAGAGCTGAAGCTCGTTCAGCAGGTCGTCTGTCCGATCGAAAGCGCTCCTTGACGGCCCGGATGTCGTCGGAGCTGCGCTGACAGAACCGGTGAAGATCGAACTCCGTCGAGCAGCCTGGCGCGGTGTCCAACCTACGAAACGCACGACTCCCACTGACTTCTTGGAGTCGGCGGATGTGCCAGCCTTGCACCGGCCCCACGCCCACCGAACTGGAAGCCGCGCCAGCTCCGGCTGTGCAGCCAAACCGAATCAATCTAGACGGAAGGACGATGCGGGGCCCTCCAACGGGTGCCTGTTGCGCGTTCGACCGGCAGCTTTGGGACAGCGATACCAGGACAGCGGATGTCTCTTCAGGGTCGGGACCGCGAGTTCGAGCAATAGTGAAGCGGTCGCCGACGCGGCGTGAACCTTCTCGTGGAGCTCCTACGGCCGCAGTACCTCGTACAGCTGACGTTCGAGCCCGCACTTCTCCCTGGGCCCAACGACTGCTTGGTGCCAGTCAGCGTGAGTAGGGGAGCGGCCCGCGACCGGCTCCAACCGCTGCGGACGGGCCACTCGCCCCCCGTGGGCTGGCCGTCAGCAACGGGTCGACAGTCCCGGTTCAACGCCACCGGCAGCAGCCGTTGGCCAGGCCTCGTCACGACGTTGACCTACCCTTGCGCACAGCCGGCACCGAAGGACGCGTTCCGAAACACAGCGGACACTCGCCCGAGGAGGGCGATGGTAAGAAGCGGCGCACGCAGACATCTTTCGCTCCGACAAGCTCACCCTGTGAGCCTGTGACTGAGGATCATCGCCAATCAGGCAATCACCAATGCCGCGGGTTCCCGCGCTCTTCGAAAGGCCCCTTCCATGCACCAAGGTTCCTGCCACTGCGGCGCTGTCAAGCTGAAGCTCCCTTCCACACCCACCGTGGCTACTTCGTGCAATTGCTCGCTATGTCGTCGCATCGGCGGACCGTGGGTCTACTTCGAGTTCGGCACAGTCGAGATCCAGGGGCACCCCGAGAACACTGCCGAGTACATTCAACGCGACGGAACAATGAGGACGATCCGCTGTCAGACTTGCGGTTGTGTGACCCACTGGGAGCCGATCGAACTCAAGCCAGGCGCAAAGCATGGCGTCCACTTGGGCAACTTTGATCCCGAGTTCACAGCATCCGTGAAGGTGCGCCGGTTCGATGGCGCAGATACTTGGAAGTTCTTTGACGAAATGCCCTTGAACAATGATCCACCGTCGGAACGCGAGGCCTAACCCCTCCGTCCCCGGGGATCACCCGCATCCAGGCTTTGGACCGCCGCTGCGCCCGCATGTGCCGGGCAAGTGTCCGGCTGGTCCGGCATTCGAGGGGCAGCCGGCAGCCGCGGGTGTTCCCCGCTTCTGCCTGCACGCAGCGTCAGGTTGTCCGGATCCCCCTGCAACGAGCACGTGGGGAAGGACCTAAACTCGTTTCGACCATGATCGCTACCGAAATCGCAGTCGCTGTCGAGCGCAACGTAGTGCCGGTCGTCTTCCTCAACGTGCTGATGCAGCAACTGGGGCTGCCCGTGCCCGCGGTGCCAACGCTGTTGCTGGCCGGAAGCCTAGCGCTGGGCCCGCTGCCGCTCGGGCAGGTGCTGGTGGCTGCCGTGCTGGCCTCGGTGCTGGCCGACGCCGCGTGGTACGGCGCCGGACGTGCATTCGGCTACCGCGTTCTGTCGGGCCTGTGCACCTTGTCGATCAACCCAGCCAGCTGCGTCAGCCAGACCGA
Source organism: Ideonella sp. P3_A4 (assembly GCF_056403075.1). Classification (NCBI taxonomy): domain Bacteria; kingdom Pseudomonadati; phylum Pseudomonadota; class Betaproteobacteria; order Burkholderiales; family Sphaerotilaceae; genus Ideonella; species Ideonella sp. P3_A4. The sequence continues at coordinate 2,353 of NZ_JBFUGE010000604.1, forward strand.
GGCGCGCTTCGTGCGCTGGGGACTGCCCTCGCTGGTGGTGGCCAAGTTCGTCCCCGGCTTCTCGACGGTGGCGCCGCCGGTCGCCGGCGCTCTTCGCATGCCAATCGCCGGCTTCCTGCTTGCTGCCGCCATCGGCGCGTTGCTGTGGGCCGGCTTGGCGCTGGGGACCGGCTGGCTGGTGCGCGGCGCGGTGCCCGGCTTGATTGCTGAGCTCGACCGCCATGGCGGCTTCGCGGCGGCGGCCGTCGGCGCGGCCCTTGGCTCGTGGCTGGCGTGGAAGCTCTGGCAACGCCGACGCTTCAGGCGCCTGGGCGCACTGCCCCATGTCACGGCCGCCAAATTGCGGGCAGCGCTGGCTACTGCGCAGCCGCCGCTGCTGCTGGATCTTCGCGGTGCCAGCATGATCGCCCAGACCGGCCCTATTGTCGGCGCGGTGGTGGCCGAACACGACCGCCTGGAGCACGCGGTGCGCGACTGGCCGAAGCACCGCGCCGTGGTGACGATGTGTGCGTGCCCGCAAGACGCCGGCGCCATCGAGGCGGCGCGGCGCCTGATCGCCCAAGGCTATCTCGATGCGCGACCGCTGAAGGGGGGATACGAAGCGTGGATGCATGAGGCTGCATTGGCTGACAGCGCGACTGGATCGACACCGGCTATCAATGCGAAGCAGCGGGCTGGCCAGGGTTCTGCCTGACGTTTGGTCTAACCCCTGCCGTTCTCGCAGGCAGCGTTTCCACCAGGCACTCAGCTCGTGGATCTCGGCGAATGCGAAGGCGATGCCGAATAAGGTCGACACGGCCATGAGGATGGACACCTGGACAAGCGACACGGGGCCTATCCTCGTGCAGGTGTCGCAGCCTCCGTGAAGCCGCGCAGGATGGCTGCCACTCGCCAGCGATGGTCCTGATCGTGCAGGGCCAATTGCCGGATGATGGCGAGAACGGAGATTTCGGATCCGTCGGCGCGAACGCCGACCCTGGCCAGTTGATCGGGCGTCAAGACCCGCAGCTCGGACAGCAGCCGGCCTCTTTCCTGTTCGAACTCCGTGATGGCCGCGTCTCCCTCTCGCGCCTCGTACCCGCGCTCTTCGAGCCAGGCGACGACGTCGACAGGCTCCAGATGCGGGCGATCTTCCGCAAGGATGCGGCGGATCCGCAGGCCGTAGAGATCGGTCTCGCAATCACGTGTGTGCCAGAGGTGTTCGAGCAGGTGGGAGC
>NZ_JBFUGE010000605.1:0-3556 GCF_056403075.1 Ideonella sp. P3_A4
GATTGGGCCAGCAGCGCCGCCGCGCGCTCAATGCGCAAGCGGCGGTGCGCCTCGCCGGGTGTCTCGCCCAGGTGGGCGCGAAACGACCGTGCCAACTCGCCCGCGTCGCAGCCTACGGCGCGGGCGATGTCGTCCAATGCCAGCGGCTCGTGCGACTGCTCCCGCAGCAACTCGATCGCCCGGCGCAGCGTCAATGGCAGCGCGCCGCCGCGGCGGGCCTGCTCGCGTGCGGCCAGGCCGATCAGCTCGTGCGACAGGCCGCTGACCACGAGTGCCGAGAAGTCGTCGGACGTGTGCAGCTCCTGCGCGATGCGCCGACCCACGTCGGCCAGCGACAGCGTGCGCACGGCAGGCGCATCGGCAAAGCGCACCGCCTCGTCCAGCCGGGCGATTGCCTCTGGTGTGGGCGTGAACACCAACTGGCACAGGCCCGCAGCCCCAAAGCGCTGGGCGTGAGCCTCGTTGGGCGGACAAACCAGCAGCGCGCCGAATTCGAACTCGCCGCGCCGCCCGCGGATGCGCTCTTCGTAGCTGCCCGCCAGCACCAGCGACAGGCTGGGGCGGCTGTGCACGTGCGCCTCCATCACCTGGCCCGGCGTGTAGGTCCGCTGCTTGATCTCGGAGAACAGGGTGTTCATGCCGGGACGAGTCTAGTTCCAAAGTGGACCGCGCTCGTCAGGAGCCGAAGTACCTCCAGTGCCCCTCGGACACGACCTCGACCGCACCGTCGACCACCTTGATGGCCGTTTGGTCGTCGATGGCGTAGGCCGGACCGCCGATGCGGGCTGCCCACTCTTCCGCGTGGGCCATCGTGTTCTCGGCGAAACCCGGGTAGTCCAGGTGCGGGAAGATCGAGAAGTCGACGAGCCCCAGCGTCACGTCGTCACCGGTGATGGACGGCTTCGTTTCGACGAACGCCTCTCCCACACGCGGCGTCATCACCATGCTTCCGGCGCTCAAGCCCACCCAGACGGTTCGATCCAGCGACGGCAGCAGCGAGGCGAGTCCCGACTGTCGCATCCAGTGACACAGGTACAGGGCATCACCGCCCTCCACCAGCAGGACATCCGCCTGCCGGACCCAGGGCACCCAGCGCTGCGCACCGATGCTGGGCAGCGCGGTGAGTTCCAGCACGCCCAGGGACTTCCACCCCAGTTCGCACATCGGGCAGCCTGACTGGCCCGTGATGAACCGCCATGCGCCGCCAGGGCTGCCCTGAGGGTGCCCATACAACGCAGTGGGGATGCACAGGGCATGGGAGTCGGCGATCGGCTTGCCCAAGAGACCGACCAACGCGTCGTGGATGCTGGTGTTCTTGACACCCGCGGAAGTGAGAAGCAGCTTCATCGTGCCGGCTCAGCGCTGCGGATCAGAGGGCGGCATCGCTGCTGCCGGGTCCATCCAGAAAGCTCCCCACAAGTGGCCGTCGGGATCGGCGAGGTCGCGGCTGTACATGAAACCCAGTTCCTGCACCGGGTTCACATCGGCCTGCCCACCGTGGGCCGCGGCGGCGTCGTTCATTGCATCGACGGCGTCGCGGCTCTCCATCGCCAGCGAGAGCATCACCCCGGTGGCCCCGGGTGCGGGCAGCGGCCGGTCCGTGAAAGTGCGCCACTTGGCGTGCGTCAGCAGCATTGCGTAGATCGACTCGCTCCACACCATGCAGGCGGCCGTGGCGTCGCTGAACTGCGGGTTCTGCTGGAAACCCAGCGCCTTGTAGAAGGCGATCGAGGCTTCGAGTTCGGTGACCGGGAGGCTGACGAAAATCATCTTGGTCATGCGGATTCCTTTGGTGGTTCGAGGGTGACGCCCAGCGGATGTGGACGTTTCACCTGCACGACGAACGACGACCGGCTGAATCGACAATCTGAAGCCTGCCACCGGTATCCTCCCCGCATTGATCACCACGAGCCCTCGACCGATGTCTCAACGCCTCGCATCTTGCAGTTGCGGTCAACTCACGGCCCAGGTCGTCGGTGAGCCGGTACGCGTGTCCATCTGCCACTGCCTGGCCTGCCAACGCAGGACGGGCAGCGTCTTCGGGCAGCAGGCCAGGTTCCGTTGCGAGGACGTGACGCTTTCGGGCACCTCATCCGAGTATGTGCGGGTTGGTGACGAGGGCTCGCGCGTCAGGTTCCACTTCTGCCCTCATTGCGGTTCGACGGTCTACTACGAGCCCGAGGGGTTGGAGGAATTCCTCGCCATCCCCGTCGGGGCGTTCGCTGATCCGAGCTTCCCGGCGCCGAGCGTGTCCGTCTACGAGGAACGCATGCACAGCTGGGTCGTTCCGCCAGCTGACGCAGAGCATATCCCCTGAGCTGTTAGGTGGTGGCCCGCGACCTGTGAAGAGGTCTCGCGGTTAAACCGATGTGACGGTGTGTAAGACCTCCGGTCGGACCCGGTTGACGCGGTTGGCGGTTGGGGAATACAACCTGGGCCGCATTCGCGAACAAAGCGTCGCGAGGCAAAACGGGGCATGAGGGTGCCCTGCTGAACAGATCCGGTGACTTGAGCGGACAAGAAGACTCGCTTGGCTTCCGGCCCTTTTTTTTGCCCTTGAATGACAACGCTGTCTAGCGATCGGAGGAGCCCCATGAACCTTGACCCAACCCCCGTCCACGTGGGGTGGACCCGTTTGCGCGCGCACGCCTGGATGGCCCTGCCCGCCATCTTGCTGGCTGCCTGCGGTGGTGGCTCCGACGCAGACGACAGCCACACCGCCAGCGCCGCGGCCGAGACGCGCGAGCACGCGCTGGCGGTCACGACCACCGCTGCCGCCCCGCGCTACAACTACGCCGAGGCGCTGCAGAAGTCGCTCTTCTTCTRCGAGGCCCAGCAGTCCGGCAAGAAGCCCGACTGGAACCGCGTCAGCTGGCGCGGCGACTCGCGCCTGACCGACGGCAGCGACGTGGGCCTGGACCTGACCGGCGGCTGGCACGACGCCGGTGACCACGTGAAGTTCGGCTTCCCGATGGCCTACACCGCCACGGAGCTGGCCTGGGGCGCGCTCGAGTTCGAAAGCGGCCACAAGAGCGCCGGCCAGTACGACGCGCTGCTGCGCAACCTGCGCTTCGTCAACGACTACTTCATCAAGGCCCACCCTTCCGCCAACGTCTTCTACGGCCAGGTCGGCAACGGCAGCACCGACCACAGCTGGTGGGGTCCGGTCGAGGTCTACCCGAAGGCCGCACCGGCCTACAAGATCGACAGCAGCTGCGGTGGCTCGGACCTGGCCGGCGAGACTGCGGCGGCCATGGCGGCGGCATCGATAGTCTTCAAGGCCACCGATGCGGCCTATGCCACGAAGCTGCTGACGCACGCGAAGCAGCTGTACACATTGGCCGACACCAAGCGCCAGAAGTACACCGAGTGCATCACCGACGCGCAGGGTTACTACAACTCCTGGTCGGGCTACAACGACGAGCTGTCGTGGGGAGCACTGTGGCTGTACCGCGCCACCGGCGAGCAGACCTACCTCGACAAGGCCGAGTCGTATGTTCACACCGGGGCCGACGGCTTCGGCTCTGAAGGCCAGACCGCCTACCTGCCCTACAAG
>NZ_JBFUGE010000606.1:0-3538 GCF_056403075.1 Ideonella sp. P3_A4
GCTCGCACACCGCATCGCTCGCACACCGCATCGCTGGGCATGACCTTCTCCGATGGCTCGACGCTGCCGGCTGCCTTTGCGCACGGCGTGTTCGTAGGCCAGCATGGCTCATGGAACCGCGAGCCACGCAGCGGCTACAAGGTGGTCTTCGTGCCGTTCGATGGCCCGAAGCCGGCGGCCGGTGCGCTGCCGGTCGATGTGTTGACCGGCTTCCTGAGCCCACAAGGCGAAGCCTATGGTCGGCCAGTGGGTGTGACGCTGGACAGCAAGGGCGCGCTGCTGGTGGCCGACGATGTGGGCAACGCCGTCTGGCGTGTCACCAACGCCACCGCTGCACGCTGAACCGGTCGCCGCGCCGCCGACGGCCGAGCCCGGTGGGTCGGCGTTGCCGGTGTATGGCGCGATCGCCGCGAATGTCGCGATCGCGATCACCAAGTTCATCGCTGCCGGGATCAGCGGCAGCTCGGCGATGCTGTCCGAAGCGATCCACTCGACTGTCGACATCTGCAACGGCGGGCTGCTGCTGGTCGGGCTGCACCGCAGCCGCCGGCCGGCTTCGGCCGAGCACCCGTTCGGCCATGGCAAGGAGCTGTTCTTCTGGAGCCTGCTGGTCGCCGTGCTGATCTTCGGCGTCGGGGGCGGCGTGTCGTTCTACCAGGGCGTGCTGCACCTGCAGCACCCGGTGCCGATGCGCGACGCTGGCTGGAGCTATGCCGTGCTCGGCCTGGCGGCCTTGTTCGAAGGGGCGAGCTTCGTGATCGCGTTGCGCCAGTTCCTCACGACCAGCGGCACGCTGCCGCTTTGGGCCGCGCTGCGCCGCAGCAAAGACCCGTCGACCTACACCGTGCTGGCCGAAGACGGCGCGGCGCTGCTGGGGCTGGCCATCGCGGCGGCAGGCATCGCCGCCAGCCAGGCGACCGGGCGGCCCGAGTTCGACGGTGCGGCGTCGCTGTTGATCGGCCTGTTGCTGGCCGGCGTGGCGTTGCTGTTGATCCGCGAGTCACGCGGCCTGCTGGTCGGCGAAGGCCTGCAGCGCGAGACAACCACCGCGATCCGCGAGATGGCCGCGGCGCAACCCGGGGTGCGCCGGGTCGGTCGGCCCTTGTCGATGTACGTCGGCGCGGAAGAGGTGCTGCTGGCGCTGGACGTGGAGTTTGCGGGGGCGGTCACGGCATGCGAGATTTCCGCCACGGTGGACCGGCTGGAGGCGCAGATCCGCGAGCGTTTCCCGCGCATCCGGCGCATCTACATTGAAACCCGCGTGCTGCCCTGATCTGCCACTTTGGCGGCCTGGCCTGGGCGGCGCAACCGATTGCCTTTTCTGTCAGTAAACCTTACCGACAGCAGGCAAGTCTTCCCGCCGGACGCTGACCGCCCGGGTCCTGGAAAAGCGTGCTTACTTAACAATTGGCAGCTGGCATGCCTGGGCCGCACCCGGCCACACGGGGCATGGCGCAGCACCGCCGCCCATCGCCCAGACCCCTGGTACCGATGGCACGGAAGCTGCACTATGCCTCCCCACGGCTGCTGCCCTGCATGGTCGCAGTTCAAACCAGGAGGGTGCTCATGAGCGCCATTGAAACGCCGGTCAAGCTCGAGCCCGTGCACGAGTTGCACACCATGCTGACTGCCTTGATCGCCCTGCGTGACGGCGACGCCAGCGTGCGCCTGCCGCACCACTGGTCGGGCATTGCCGGCCGGGTGGCCGACGCGTTCAACGACGTGGTCGAGCAGAACGCCAACATGGCCCAGGAACTGGCCCGTCTGCGCCAGGTGGTTGGCAAGCAGGGCAAGCTGAAGCAACGCGCTTCGTTGCGTGCATCGCGCGGCTTCTGGGGCGAGTCGATCGACCACATCAACTCGCTGATCGACGACCTGGTCCACCCGACCTCCGAGGTGGCCCGCGTGATCGGCGCGGTGGCCCAGGGTGACCTCTCCAAGAGCATGGCGCTGGAGGTCGACGGCCGGCCGCTGGAAGGCGAGTTCCTGCACACCGCGCAGACCATCAACAAGATGGTCGACCAGCTCGGCAACTTCTCGGCCGAAGTGACCCGCGTCGCGCGCGAGGTGGGCACCGAAGGCAAGCTCGGCGGCCAGGCGACCGTGAAGGGCGTGGCCGGCACCTGGAAGGACCTGACCGACTCGGTCAACTCGATGGCCGGCAACCTGACGGCTCAGGTGCGCAACATCGCCGACGTGACCACCGCGGTGGCCAAGGGCGACCTGTCGAAGAAGATCGAGGTCGACGTCAAGGGCGAGTTCCTGACCCTGAAGAACACCATCAACACGATGGTCGACCAGCTGCGGTCATTTGCATCGGAAGTGACGCGCGTGGCGCGCGAGGTCGGCACTGAGGGCTCGTTGGGCGGGCAGGCACGCGTCGAGGGCGTGTCGGGCACGTGGAAGGACCTGACCGATTCGGTCAACTCGATGGCCGGCAACTTGACGGCCCAGGTGCGCAACATCGCCGACGTGACGAAGGCGGTGGCCGCAGGTGACCTGAGCAAGAAGATCACGGTGGACGTGAAGGGTGAGATCCTGGAACTGAAGAACACCGTCAACACGATGGTGGACCAGCTGCGGTCGTTCGCGGCTGAAGTGACGCGCGTCGCGCGCGAGGTGGGCACCGAAGGCAAGCTCGGCGGCCAGGCGGATGTGCAGGGTGTGGCCGGCACGTGGAAGGACCTGACCGAGTCGGTCAACTTCATGGCCGGCAACCTGACCTCTCAGGTGCGCAACATCGCCGAGGTGACGACCGCCGTGGCGGCGGGTGACTTGTCGAAGAAGATCACGGTGGACGTGAAGGGCGAGATCCTGGAGCTGAAGAACACCATCAACACGATGGTGGACCAGCTGCGGTCGTTCGCGGCCGAAGTGACGCGTGTGGCCCGCGAAGTGGGTACCGAAGGCAAGCTCGGTGGCCAGGCCGAAGTGCAGGGCGTGGCCGGCACCTGGAAGGACCTGACCGATTCGGTCAACTCGATGGCCGGCAACCTGACCGACCAGGTGCGCAACATCGCCGACGTGACCAAGGCCGTGCAGGCCGGTGACCTGTCGAAGAAGATCACCGTCGACGTGAAGGGCGAGATCCTGGAGCTGAAGTCGACCATCAACACGATGGTCGACCAGCTGTCGTCGTTCGCGGCCGAAGTGACGCGCGTGGCGCGCGAAGTGGGTACCGAAGGCCGGCTGGGCGGCCAGGCCGAAGTGAAGGGCGTGTCCGGCACCTGGAAGGACCTGACCGACTCGGTCAACTCGATGGCCGGCAACCTGACCTCGCAGGTGCGCAACATCGCCGACGTGACCAAGGCGGTGGCGGCAGGCGACCTCTCGAAGAAGATCACCGTCGACGTGAAAGGAGAGATCCTCGAGCTGAAGGCCACGATCAACACGATGGTGGACCAGCTGCGGTCGTTCGCGGCTGAAGTGACCCGCGTCGCGCGTGAGGTGGGCACCGAAGGCAAGCTCGGCGGCCAGGCGGCGGTGGAAGGCGTGGCCGGCACGTGGAAGGACCTGACCGAGTCGGTCAACTTCATGG
>NZ_JBFUGE010000607.1:0-3532 GCF_056403075.1 Ideonella sp. P3_A4
GGCAGATACCACGAGGTATCTGCCCGGCTCGTCGACTCGCGATCATCCCCATTGCGGCCCGTCGCAATGACAGTTCTCTGCGGGACAGGACGCCTGGCGGAGCGTAACAAAAGAAAAAGCCGGCACGAGGCCGGCTTGTGCGGGTGGCGCTACTCGCGCAACAGTCAGGCGAAGTTCTTTTCGGCGAACGACCAGTTGACCAGGCTGTTCAGGAAGGTCTCGACAAACTTCGGGCGCAGGTTGCGGAAGTCGATGTAGTAGGCGTGTTCCCACACGTCGACGGTCAGCAGCGCTTTGTCGCCGGTGGTCAGCGGGGTGCCGGCGGCACCCATGTTGACGATGTCGACCGAGCCGTCGGCCTTCTTCACGAGCCAAGTCCAGCCCGAGCCGAAGTTGCCGACGGCGCTCTTCGTGAAGGCTTCCTTGAAGGCGGCGTAGGAGCCCCACTTGGCGTTGATGGCCGTGGCCAGCGCGCCGCTGGGTTCACCGCCGCCACCCTTCTTCAGGCAGTTCCAGAAGAAGGTGTGGTTCCAGATCTGGGCTGCGTTGTTGTAGACGCCGCCGCTGGACTTCTTGACGATGTCTTCCAGCGGCAGGCCTTCGAACTCGGTGCCCTTTTGCAGGTTGTTCAGGTTCACCACATAGGCGTTGTGGTGCTTGCCATGGTGGTATTCGAGCGTCTCGCGGCTCATGTGCGGAGCCAGGTCGTCGAGGCCGAAGGGCAACGGCGGCAGGGTGTGTTCCATGCTTTTTCCTTTCGAGTTGGGGGCAGCGCTTCAGCGGCGCTCGGCCAGTGAAACAGGGGGCCGCGGGCATTGTAGGCAGCACAAAGCGCCCACCTCTGCGCCAAGGGTGATCGGTTATGACCGGCCGGACTTCGGGGGGCTCGGGTCGACGTTGACCTCGGTCACCCGGGCGTTGGCACTGCCGTCAGCCCACACTGCGCGCAGGCTCTGGCCCGGAAGCAAAGCATGTGCCGAGACGATGGCCTCGCCCTCCTCTGTCTCGACCCAGGCGTAGCCGCGGGCCAGCACGCGGCGCGGGTCCAGCGAAGACAGGCGTGCCGCCTGCGCCTGCAGCCGATCCTGCTGACGGGCCTGCGCACCGCGAGCGGCCTGCAGCAGGCGCTGGGTGCGGTGCTGCAGGGCCATGCGCTGCATCTCGACCGCGCGGCCCAGGGCCGCCTGGTGACGTTGGGCCAGCGTATTGAGGCGGCCCTGCTCGACCCGCAAGCGCTGGGCCGGGCGGTGCAGGCGCAGAGCCAGCGTGTCCAGCGTCTGGGCGGCGCTGTCGATCCGTTGATACAGCCGGCGGGTCAAGATGTCGGCGCGCAGGGTCAGGCCTTGCAACAGCGCATCGCGCTCGGGCGCAGCCAGCTCGGCAGCGGCCGTGGGCGTGGGCGCGCGCAGGTCGGCGGCCAAGTCGGCGAGTGTGATGTCGGTCTCGTGGCCCACGCCGACAACCACGGGCAGGCGCGACGCCCGCACCGCGCGCACGACCCGCTCGTCGTTGAAGGCCCACAGGTCTTCGAGCGAACCGCCGCCGCGGCACAGCAAGATCAGGTCGCCATCGTCTTGCGCGTTGGCCTGGGCCAGCGCCCGCACGATCGCCTCGGGCGCCTGTACGCCTTGCACCAGTGTGGGGACGAGCAGCACCTCGACGTGCGGCGCGCGGCGCGCCAACGTGGTCAGCACGTCGTGGATGGCGGCGCCGCTGGCCGAGGTGACAACGACCAGCCGGCGTGGAAGCGGCGGCAACGGGCGCTTGCGCGCGGTATCGAACAAACCTTCGGCCTCGAGCTTGGCCTTCAGCCGCAGGAACTCTTCGTACAGGTTGCCGACGCCGACGCGCTGCATGGCTTCGACCACCATCTGCAGCTCGCCGCGTGCTTCGTACACCGCCAGGCGACCGCGCAACTCCACCTGCTGCCCATCCTGCGGGTTGAACTGCAGCATCATGGCCGCACGGCGGAACATTGCGCAGCGCAGGCCAGCATTGCCGCCGGACGCGTCTTTCAGGGTGAAGTAGCAGTGGCCGCTGCTGGCGCGACTGAAGCCGGAGAGCTCGCCGCGCACCGCCACGGCGGAAAAACGGGCCGCCAGCGCGTCGGAAACGGCCAACAGCAGACCGGCGACCCCCCAGACCTGGGGCCCGGGCGCTGAACTGGATTGCATCAGGTTGTTCACTGGCGACACAGCGCCTTATTTTTGGGCAACGGCACGGAAACCCGCACCATTGCACGCTTTGTGAAGGTTGCGCGCCGCTTTCCCACAGTGTTTTCCACATCTGCTGTGGACAGATGACAAACGTGTGACGGCTGGAGAGCCTCGGCGATCAGTTCATAATCGCCCGTCTTTCGTTTCGGGCCCTGCGCCAGAGGCATTCTTGCTGACGATCATACAAGCCGCCGGCTGGCCAATCTGGCCATTGATCCTGTGTTCCGTGGCCGCCCTGGCCCTGGTCATTGAACGAGGTTTTGCGCTGCGCCGCGCTCAAGTGGCGCCGCCCGGACTGGTCGACGAGGTGCTGCAAGTGCTGCGCCAGGGCGTGCCGTCCGGCGACGTGCTGAGCAAGCTCTCGGCCAACTCGACTCTCGGGGCGCTGCTGTCCAGCGGCATCCGCCTGGTGGCGCAAGACCCGCGCTGCAGCGAGACGCTGCTGCGCGACGGTTTCGAAGCCGCCGGCCGCAGCGCTGCCCACCAACTGGAGCGCTACCTGAACGCGCTGGCCACCATCGCCTCGGCCGCCCCGCTGCTGGGCCTGCTGGGCACGGTGATTGGCATGATCGAGATCTTCGGCTCTCAATCGCCCGGCAGCTCCGGCGCCAACCCCGCGCAACTGGCGCACGGCATCTCGGTGGCTCTGTACAACACGGCGTTCGGCCTGATGGTGGCGATCCCGTCGCTGATGTGCCACCGCTACTTCCGCGGCCGGGTCAACGACTACCTGCACGACATGGAGCAAGGCGCCGAGCGCGTGCTGCACCATCTGCTGCGCATGGAGCGCTCGTCGGGGTCGAAGCGATGAACTTCCGCGGCGACCGCAACGACGAACCGGAGATCAACCTGATCCCGTTCATCGACGTGCTGCTGGTCATCCTGATTTTCCTGATGCTGTCGACGACCTACTCGAAGTTCACCGAGTTGCAGTTGACGCTGCCCGCCGCGGACGCCGAACAGGCGCGCGACCGGCCATCGGAAATCATCGTCTCGGTATCGGCCGATGGCCGCTACTCGGTCGAGAAGCAGGCCGTGGAAGGTCGTAGCGTCGAACTGCTGGCCGCAGCTCTGCGCGCGGCAGCCGACCAACGCCAGGACCCGTTCCTGATCATCTCGGCCGATGCCACGGCGGCGCACCAGTCGGTGATCAACGTGCTCGACGCGGCACGCCGCGCGGGCCTGCCCCGCGTGACCTTCGCTGCACAAAGCTCGGCGGCCGCCGCGGGCACCAGCCCTTGAGCCGGCCGCCCGGCCGCTGAAGCCGCGCCGGCGATGAGCACCCTGCCCCCGGTGCGTTCCGCGCCCAGCTGGGC
>NZ_JBFUGE010000608.1:0-3524 GCF_056403075.1 Ideonella sp. P3_A4
CCGCCTGGACTCATACTGCTCTCGCCCATCGGTTGTGTTCTGCTTTCTCTGATGGCGGCCATTGTGTCTCGACGGTCCGCTGGCGCCTACCAAATGGCCAGTCGAAAGGCCTGTCAAAGGCCGGGCAAGTGGCCGAAGGCACTCGCTGATAATCCTTCGCATGAATCCGTTGCTCGGCAAGCTGCACGCCTACCCCTTCGAGCGCCTGCGGGCGCTGACGCGAGACATCACGCCGAACTCCGCCTATCGGCCGATCAGCCTGGGCATCGGCGAGCCCCGCCACCCGGCGCCGGCGCTGATCGAAGAGGCCTTGCACAACAGCCTGTCGGGCTTGTCGAGCTACCCGGCCACGGCCGGCGAACCGATGTTGCGCGAAGCGATCGCGGCTTGGGTAGCAAGGCGTTACGGCGTCGGGCTGAACCCGTCGACCCAGGTGTTGCCGGTCAACGGCTCGCGCGAGGCCTTGTTCTCGTTGGCGCAGACGGTGATCGACCCGACCAAGCCCGGCGCGACCGTGGTTTGCCCGAACCCGTTCTATCAAATCTACGAAGGCGCGGCGCTGCTGGCCGGTGCGCAAACCGCGTTCGCCAACAGCGACCCGGCACGCAATTTCGCTTGCGACTGGGGCCAGATCGACGAGGCCACCTGGGCCCGCACGCAGCTCGTCTACGCCTGCTCGCCCGGCAACCCCACCGGTGCGGTGATGCCTTTGGCGGAGTGGAAGACCTTGTTCGAGCTGAGTGACCGCCACGGGTTCGTGATCGCGAGCGACGAGTGCTACTCCGAAATCTACTTCCGCGACGAGGCCCCGCTGGGCGCGCTGGCCGCGGCCAAGGCGCTGGGGCGTGAAGGCTTCCGCAACCTGATCGTGTTGTCGAGCCTGAGCAAGCGCAGCAACGTGCCGGGCATGCGCTCGGGCTTCGTGGCCGGCGATGCCAACATCCTCAAAGCTTTCCTGCTTTATCGCACCTACCACGGCAGTGCGATGAGCAAGGTGGTGCAGGCCGCGAGCGCAGCAGCCTGGAACGACGAGGCCCATGTGGAGGCCAATCGTGCGCAGTACCGCGCCAAGTTCGCTCAAGTGACGCCAATGCTCGCCAAGGTGCTCGATGTCGCCCTGCCCGACGCCGGGTTTTACCTCTGGGCCGGCGTGCCGACTGATGCCCATGGCGGCGATGACATTGCCTTCAGCTTGGGACTGCTCGCTCAATACAATGTGGCGGTCCTGCCCGGCAGCTTGTTGGCGCGCGAGGCCCATGGCCAAAACCCTGGTGCCGGCCGCATCCGCATGGCGCTGGTGGCCGAAGGGCCTGAATGCCTGGAAGCTGCCGAACGCATCGTTGCCTACACGCGATCCCTCTGAACCCACCCCCTCATGACGCACGCTTTGCAAACCCTCATCGACCAGGCCTGGGAAGAACGCGCCCAGCTCAACGCTGCCACGGCCTCGCCTGACATCCGCAAAGCGGTGGACCAGGTGATCGCCGACCTGAACGCGGGCCGCCTGCGCGTGGCCGAGCGCCAGGGTGTGGGCCAGTGGACGGTGAACCAGTGGGTCAAGAAGGCGGTGCTGCTGTCGTTCCGCCTGAACGACAACCGCAAGATGCAGTCGGGCGACCTGACCTTTTACGACAAGGTCGACACCAAGTTCTCGCACATGGACGACGCAGCCTTGGCCGAAGCCGGTGTTCGCGTGGTGCCGCCAGCCGTGGCGCGCCGCGGCAGCTACATCGCCAAGGGTGCGGTGCTGATGCCGTCGTACGTCAACATCGGCGCCTATGTCGGTGAAGGCACGATGGTCGACACCTGGGCCACCGTCGGTTCGTGCGCCCAGATCGGCAAGAACGTTCACCTGTCGGGTGGCGTGGGCATTGGCGGCGTGCTCGAGCCGCTGCAGGCCAACCCGACCATCATCGAAGACAACTGCTTCATCGGCGCACGCTCCGAAGTGGTCGAGGGCGTGATCGTCGAAGAAAACTCGGTGATCTCGATGGGCGTGTACATCGGCCAAAGCACCAAGATCTACGACCGCGCCACCGGCGAGGTGATCTACGGCCGCGTGCCCTCGGGCTCGGTGGTCGTCAGCGGCAACCTGCCGTCGCCGGACGGCAAGTACAGCCTGTACTGCGCGGTGATCGTCAAGCGGGTGGACGCCCAGACCCGGGCAAAGACCAGTATCAACGAACTGCTGCGCGGCTGATACCCTGCACACACGCCCTCAACCAAGCGCTGAACCAATTACCCCGCCGGGAGACATGCCGTGATCACGATGGAAAACGTGTTGCGCCTGATGGCCGACAAAGGCGCTTCGGACTTGTACCTCTCGGCCAACGCGCCCATCTTGCTGAAGGTCAACGGCCAGCTGGTGCCGGTGACCGACCATGTGCTGCCGCCGGCCGCCCCGCGCCAGCTGCTGACCGAGATCCTGACCCCGCTGCAGCTCGAAGAGCTGGAGCAGGAAGGTGAGCTGAACATCGGCTTGGGCATTCCCAAGGTCGGCAGCTTCCGGCTTTCGGCGTTCAAGYAGCGCGCGACCATCGCGGCAGTGGTGCGCTGCATCCCGGTGCGCATCCCGGCGATCGATTCGCTCCACCTGCCGCCGATCCTGGCGACGCTGGCGCTCGAAAAGCGCGGGCTGATCCTGATGGTCGGCGCCACCGGCACCGGCAAGAGCACGACGATGGCGTCGATGATGGAGTGGCGCAACCAGCACATGTCTGGCCACATCCTGACCATCGAAGACCCGATCGAGTACCTGTTCAGCAACAAGCGCTCGGTGGTCAACCAGCGCGAGGTCGGCCGCGATACCAACTCGCTGCACATCGGCCTGAAGAACGCGCTGCGCCAGGCCCCTGACTGCATCATGATCGGCGAGATCCGCGACCGCGAAACGATGTCGCAGACGATCTCGTACGCGCTGTCGGGCCACTTGGTGCTGGCCACCCTGCACGCCAACAACAGCCACCATGCGCTGGGCCGGATCCTGTCGTTCTACACCCCCGAATCGCGCCCTGCACTGCTGGCCGACCTGGGCGCGGCGATGAAGTCGATCGTGTCGCAGCGCCTGCTGCGCTCGGGCTCCGGCGGCCGCATCCCGGCGGTCGAGGTACTGCTGAACTCGAAGCTGGTCTCCGAGCTGATCGAAAAGGGCGACTTTGGTGGCGTGCGCGAGGCGATGGAGCGCTCGCTGGCCGAAGGCTCGCAAACCTTTGAACAAGACCTGGCGCGGCTGATCACCGAAGGTGTGGTTTCACGCGAAGAGGCGCTGATCCACGCCGACTCGCCGACCAACCTGTTGTGGCGCCTGCAGAACGAGAGCGAGCCGGTGTCCCGCGTGCCGGTCAGCAAGCCCGAGCCCGAGAGCCCCTCGTTCACCGAAATCACGCTCGACGTGGTGCCGGAGGACCCGAAGCCGAAGCCGCTGATCATCAGTGCGAGAACTCGTTAGCCCCCACGCCCCCTCCAGGGGCTGCCTTGCAGGCCGCGCCGAGCCAGAGGCTCGGCCCATTGCTAGGCACAAACAG
>NZ_JBFUGE010000609.1:0-3521 GCF_056403075.1 Ideonella sp. P3_A4
CTGGAGCCGCACATGACCACCGCCAACACCCCCCGCTTCGCCACCCACCAAACCGCCGCCCGCCGCGTTGCAGCCGGCTTGGCCCTGGTGCTGACGCTGGGCCTGATGGCTGGCTTGGACAAGGTGGCCGACCGCCAGTACGACGACGCGCTGATGGCGCAAGCCGACGACGCGCCGACGCAAGTGGTGGTGGTCACCGCCAAGCGCCTGCACGCCTGAGCACAGGGCGTGTCGATTCCAGATTCACCGTTTACGTTCCACTCCTCTTGGGCCCCTCGCGGGCCCTCTTTTTTGTCTTAAACATAACCAGTTATCTTAACTGACTCTACGGCATTAGCGCGCGACCGAAAACAGCCCTTCACCCGGGTCGCATCCGATCGGCGCTGCATGCACTTCATACAGCCGCAGCAGCAACTGGTCGCAAGGCGCTGGCGACCCCAGTTCGCGCTGCCTAAAGTGCATCCATCGCAACACCGATGCCGCCGCCGACCATCACCCAGGAGCCCGCCATGACCACCCGCCCGACCACCGACTACCCCGCCACCGAAACCCGTACGCGCGCCGCCGCCTTCGGCCTGGCCGCCCTGGTGACGTTGAGCTTGCTGGCCGGCATGGACGGCGTGGCCGATCGGCAGTACGAAGCGGCCTACATCGCCCAGATTTCCACCGGTTCTGTGCAAGTCGCCGCACATCCGGCCCTGTCGCCCAAGGCGGTTTGACAAAGCCACTGGCAGATTGCCGCGCGCAGGTCTACAGTTTCACCAGCGGTGTCGCAAACCCGCGGCGCCGCGCTCGCGAAGGAGCCCATCATGCCCACGCTRAAGCAACGCCTTGCCGACGCCCACCCCGTCTTGCGCGCCGTGGCCCTGGGTCTGGCCGCAGTGGTCACGCTGGGTGCCATCGGAGGGTTGGCCCACCTGGCCGACGAGCACTACTCGGAGGCCCTGGTCGCGCAAGAGCTGGCCACGCCGGCCGACAACTATGTGCTGGTGACTGCACCACCCCTGCCTTGAGTGCGCAGTCGCACACTCGCTAAAACCGAGCGTGCGAATTCGTGCTTGAGCGAGAAGGGCCCATGAGGGCCCTTTTGTCTTTGCGGGCCGTGCCGCTGTTCACGCCCACACCGCCGTAGCGCCCCGGGGCATCCCGCAGGTGGCCCTTTCTTCAAGCTGGCTTTCAGCTTCACGATCCTAGTCTCGGCGACTTCAGCAGTACCCGCCCGTCCAGGGCACCGCCGCCATGACGCCACGCCGCTTTCTCGTTCGTTGCGCCGGCCTCGCCGCCGCGCTGGCCCTGTTCACCGGCGCGGCGCCCGCGGCGCCACTGCGCGTCGGCTTCATCTGCCCGCTCAGCGGCGGGTCGGGTGACTTCGGCAACAGCGCCCGGCTGGGCGCCGAGCTGGCGGTGAAAGAGATCAACGAGGTCGGCGGCTACATGGGCCGCCCGCTGGAGCTGGTCGCCCGCGACGACAAGGCCACACCCGACGAGGGCCGGCGCGCCGCCGAAGACCTGGTGCTGAACGAGAAGGTCGCGTTTACCGTGGGCTTTTGCAACACCGGCGTCGCGTTGAAGTCGCTCGAGGTGTTCCAGGCCCACCAGCATGTGTTGATGGTGCCGGTGGCCACCGGCTCGGCCTTGACCGCCGCCTACCCGGCCGTCGACAGTTATGTGTTCCGGCTCTCCCCACGCGACACGCTGCAGGCTGACTTCCTGGTACGCGAAGTCGCGCAGCGGCGTGGCCTCAAGCGCATCGCCTTGTTCGCCGACCGCACCGCCTACGGCGAAGGCGGGCTGACCGATCTGAAGCGTTTTCTCGAGGCGCAAGGCCTGCAGCCGGTGCAGGTCAGCCGTTTCGATCTGGGTGTCGGCTCGCTGGAGTCCGAGGTCAAGGCCGCGCAGGCCGCCGGCGCCGAGGCGATCATTGCCTACAGTGTAGGCCCCGAGCTGGCCACGCTGGCCCGCGCACGCCAGGCAGCGCATTTCAACGGGCCGCTGCTGGGGCCGTGGCCGATGTCGTTCAAGACGGTGTGGGACAAGTCCGGTGGCGCGGCCGAGGGCGCGATGATGGTCCAGTCGATCGTGCCGGACCTGTCGAACGAGCGCCGGATGTCGTTCATCGCCCGCCTCAAGCGCCACGCCGGCGAAGCGCCAATCGTCTCGCTGATGGCCGCCGCGCAAACCTACGACGCGGTGCACCTGATGCTTCGTGCTGTGTTCCAGAGCCATGGCGACACGCGCGGCCCGGCGCTGAAGGACGCACTGGAACACCTGGAACAGCCGTATGCCGGTGTCGTGACCACCCACGACCGGCCGTTCAGCCTGCAGGACCATGACGCCTTCACGATGAACATGATCTGGCTCGCCGTCTGGCGCAACGGCGCGCTGCAGTTCGTCTATGCCGACGATGCGAAGCGGGCCAGTGTGATCCGGCGCAAGGACGGCCGGTAGAACGACTACCCGCGGCCGACGAACGGCATCCCCGTGGCCAGAATCGTCGTGAACAGCACATTCGCTGACAGCGGCAGCGACGCCATGTGCACGACCGTGTCCGCCACGTGCTTGACGTCCATGCGCGCCTCGCTGCGCACGCTGCCGTCGGCCTGCGCCATCCCGCGCGCCATTGCGGTGGTCATGTCGSTSGCGGCGTTGCCGATGTCGATCTGGCCGACCGCGATGTCGAATGCGCGGCCGTCGAGCGCACACGATTTGGTCAACCCGCTCATCGCGTGCTTGGTCGTCGTGTAGGCGACCGAATTCGGCCGTGGCGTATGCGCCGAGATCGAGCCGTTGTTGATGATGCGACCACCGCGCGGATCTTGCGCCTTCATCAGGCGGAACGCCTCGCGCGTGCAGAGGAAGGCGCCAGTCAGGTTGGTGTCGACCGCGCTGCGCCAGGCGTCCACCGGCAGCTCGTCGATCGGCACGCCGGCGGTGAAGACACCGGCGTTGTTGAACAGCAGGTCGAGCCGGCCATGGCGCTGGCGGATCTGCTCGAACAGCGCGGCCACCCCGTCGGCGTCCGTCACGTCGGTGGTCACAGCCCAGGCACGGTCCGCAACCACACCTGACTCAGCGATCGCCGCGGCCAGCGTGTCAGCCCGGCGGCCGCTGAAGACCACCGTCCAGCCCGCCTGCAACAGCGCCAGCGCGCAGGCCTTGCCAATGCCGCTGCCGGCGCCGGTGACCAGGGCGATGCGCGGGGTGTCGAAAGTGGTGTGGGGGGTCTGCGGCATGGGGCGGCTCCGTTCACGGGGCCGCCAGTCTGCCATGCACGCTCAACGGCGCGCGCTCTCGAGCTGAAATCGGTTGACCAGCTGCTGCAGGCCCTGGGCCTGTTCGCGCAGGCTTTCGGCGGCGGCCGTGCTCTGCTCGACCAGCGCAGCGTTCTGCTGCGTCGCATCGTCGAGCTGGTGCACGGCGGTGTTGACTTCGCCCAGGCTGGCGCTTTGGCTCGCCGCGGCGCTGCAGATGTCGCGCACGACGCTGGACACTCGGTCGACGTCGGTGACGATCTCACGCAT
>NZ_JBFUGE010000610.1:0-3509 GCF_056403075.1 Ideonella sp. P3_A4
CTGACCAACAACACCGACCGCGGACAGCCCGGCAAGCCCTACATGGACGCTGCCAACCCGCGCGCCAACAACACCATGGGCCAGATCATCCGCTGGCAAGAGCAGGGCGACCTGGACGGCACCAAGTTCAGCTGGGACCACCTAGTGCTCGCCGGCGACCCGAGCCTGTCGCGCGAAGGCGCCAAGGGCAACATCCACGGTGACATCTTTGGCAGCCCGGACGGCCTGTGGGTCGACCCGCGCGGCGTGCTGTGGGTGCTGACCGATGTGTCGTCGTCGACGATGGGCAAGGGCGACTACGTGAACCTGCCGAACAACCAGATGCTGGCCTGCGACCCGACCAAGGGCGACATGCGCCGCTTCCTCGTCGGCCCGACCGGCTGCGAAGTGACTGGCATCGCGATGGCGAGCGATTTGCGCACGCTGTTCGTCAACATCCAGCACCCGGGCGAATCGCCCTCCGAGCGCGGCGACCCGGACGCGCCCAGCCGCTACTCCAAGTGGCCCGACGGCGGCCGGCCGCGCTCGGCCACTCTGGTGATCACCAAGAACGACGGCGGGGTGATCGGCACCTGAAGCCCGATCGCGGGTTGCGCGGCGTAACACGTTTCGGCGTCGCGCAACCCGTTGAAAAAAGACTCTTGAAGTCCAAAAAGCTGCCCTTAATTCGGTAGGCATGCGGCGCTGACGAACCTCTTCCGGCACCGCGTTTCACCCCGAAAGGAGCAAGCCATCATGTACGAAACCCTTTGGAGCTTCCCCGGCGGCGTGCTCGGCGAATTCGAACGCCTGCGCCGTGAATTGGACGATGTGTTTGGCGGCAGCAGTGGTGCGCCCAGCAGCATCCGCTCGGCAGCGCCCGGTGCTTTCCCGGCGATCAACGTGGGCCAGACGCCCAACAGCGTCGAGGTCTATGCCTTTGCCCCGGGTATCGACCCGGCCAAGATCGACGTGGTCATCGACCGCGGCGTGCTGACGATCTCTGGCGAGCGAGCCTCGGCGCTGCCAAATGCCGACGCGAAGGGCGATGCCAAGACCAGCGTCTACAACCGCGAGCGGGCCAGCGGCGCGTTCAAGCGGGCGATCAGCCTGCCGGACGATATCGACGCCAGCCGTGTGCATGCCACCTACCGCGACGGCGTGCTCAACGTGAGCATTTCGCGCCGTGAAGAAGCGCAGCCCAAGCGCATCACCGTGCAGTGACCCGCTGAAAGCCGCTGACAAGGAGCATTGACCATGACCACCACTTCACACACCGAATTGCAAAAGACCACGCCGACTTCGCCGACGACCCCCGCATCGGCCGAGCGCAGCAATGCCGACACCCGGGCCCTGCAGCCGCGCGTGGACGTGTTCGAAGACGAGCGCGGCATCACGCTGCTGGCCGATCTGCCGGGTGTGCCGCGCGACCAGCTCGACATCAAGGTCGACGGCGACACGCTGACGATCGAGGGTGCGGTGGCCACCACCACGCCGGCGGGCTTGCAGCCGGCTTATGTGGAACTGCGTGTGCCGCGTTACCGCCGTGCCTTCACGCTCAGCCGCGAGCTGGACGCCGGCCACATCGAGGCCAACCTGAAGGACGGCGTGCTGAACCTGCGCATCCCGAAGCAGGCGCATGCCCAGCCGCGTCGAGTGAACGTTCAGGTCGGTTGACGATCCAACGGGCATGGTTTCGCTGCCCCGAGTGCGCGTTGCGCGCTCGGGCGGCGGGCCTGTCGCGCACGACGACGTGCACAAGGAGAACGGCATGAAGCAAGCCGTGGCGGAGACTCCGCCGCAAGCCCACCGACGCCGCCGCCTTTTGGCGGCGGCGTCGTTTGTCGTGTTGACCGCCGGTACCGGTGTGGTCAGTCTCTCGCCTGCGTGGGGCCGCACTGATGCTGCACCGCGTAACGTCGCCGCGCGGGGTCCGCTCTCGGGCGACGAGCAGAACAACATCGCGGTGTTCAAGGCCGCTTCGCCCGCGGTCGTCAACATCACCGCGCTCACCGTCGAGCGCGATCTCTTTTCGCTCAACGTGCAGCAAGTGCCGCGCGGCACGGGCACCGGCTTCGTCTGGGACGAGCGCGGCCACATCGTCACCAACTTCCATGTCATCCAGGGCGCCAGCGCCGCGCGGGTGACGTTGGCCGACCAGACGAGCTACCGCGCCGAATTGGTCGGCGCCTTCCCTGACCGAGACTTGGCCGTGTTGCGCATCGATGCACCCAAGGCCAAGTTGCCGGCGCTGCCTATCGGCAGCAGCAAAGACCTGCAGGTCGGCCAGCGCGTGTTCGCGATCGGCAACCCCTTCGGGCTGGACCAGACGCTGACCACCGGCATCGTCAGCGCGCTCGGGCGCGAGATCGAGTCGGCGACGCGGCGGATGATCCGCGGCGTGATCCAGACCGACGCCGCCATCAACCCCGGCAACTCCGGCGGGCCGCTGCTCGATTCGGCCGGTCGGCTGGTCGGCGTCACCACGGCGATCTACAGCCCGTCAGGCGCCAGCTCGGGCATCGGCTTCGCGATCCCTGTTGACGAGGTCAATCGCATCGTGCCGCGCCTGATTCGCGATGGGCGCATGGTTCGGCCGGCGCTGGGCATCAGCGGCGGGCCGCCGGCGTTGACACGTTCGCTGGAGCTGCCCACTGGCGTGGCGCTGGTCGGCGTGACCAACGGCGGGCCCGCGCAGCGCGCCGGCCTCGAGCCCTTCCGCCGCGGCCGCGATGGCCGCGTGGTGCAGGGCGACGTGATCACCGCGGTCAACGATGAGGCCGTGTCCGACCTCGACGATCTGCTCAACGCGGTGGAGCGTTTCCGTCCCGGCGACAAGGTGACGCTGACGCTGTGGCGCGGCGGCCAGACGCGCAAGCTGGCGGTGACGCTGGGTGAGGCGAGCGACTGAGGCTGTTGTCGCGTCAGTCGGGCGCGTAGCGGGCCGCCAGTTCCTTGGCCGCCTTGGCTTCGCTGACCAACCGCGTGCCGCCGAGCCAAGCCTCGGTCAGGCGGCCGCGTGCGTCGCGCTCGATGCGCGCGGTTTCACCATGGTTGGCAAAGCCGCCGGCCAGCGTGATGCTGCCGCTGTCTGTGCCATTGCGCCGGCGCGCGTCGGGCACGATCTGCGAGGCATCCTGCATCGGGTTCGGCAGGTTGGGGTTGGCCACCAGCACCTTGCCATCGACCGGCACGAAGTCGAACGCGCCCCACAGGCTCCAGTAGCGGCCGGCCCAGGGGGCGGTGCGGGCGCTGGGCGCGCCGTGCTTGGCAAACGCCTGCAGGATGTGCAGCGCGCCGTCGAGCCAGACGTGCGACAGGCCGTCGGCGGCATTGGTCAGCACCGACACCGTCAGGTCTTGCTCGGGCACGCAGCAGGTGCGCGTGATCGTGCCCTGGAAGCCGCCGGAGTGGCCGAACCATTCCCACTCGCCGAGCTTGCCCGAGATCGTGCCCAGGCCATACCAGCGCTCGATCGTGCCGTAGGCGTCTTTCCATTGGCGGCGCACCATCTCGCGCCGGCTCTCGGG
>NZ_JBFUGE010000611.1:0-3503 GCF_056403075.1 Ideonella sp. P3_A4
GTGATAAACCATGCCCTCCAGGACGGGGCCGAATGGCATGCGCAACAAGCCGCGCCGGACCTCGTCGCGCACGAGGACTTCGCTCAGCAAGGCGACACCCTGGCCGGCCACCGCCGACTGGATCGCATGGCTTTCGTCGGTGAAACGCAGGTCTTGCAGGCCGCAGGGCTTCACGCCGGCTTGCGCGAACCACAGCTCCCACGAAGGATGGCCGGCATCGGGGCGGTGCCACTCGAAATGGATCAGGGCGTGCCTGGCCAGGTCCTTGGGTGAACGCAGCGTCAGGCCGGGGCTGGCCACAGGCATGAAGCGGTCCGCCAGCAGCACATTCGTCTGCAAGCCAGCGTAAGGGCCGCCCTTGCCATAACGAATGGCCAGGTCAGCGGTGCCGCCATGGAGGTCCACCAGGCCGTTGTCGGCGTGCAGGCGCAGATCGATGTGGGGATGCGCACCAGCCAACGCATGCCAACGCGGCAGCAGCCATTGGGCAGCGAAAGCCGGCGTGGTGGTGATGGTGACACTGGGACGCCTGGGTTTGACGGCGTCGATGGCGTCGGCCATGCGGTCGAACGCATCGTTCAGGCTCGCGCCGAGCTTGCGCCCGGCCTCGGTCAGCACGACCAGCCGCGTGCGCCGCTCGAACAGGCGCAGGCCGAGCCGGTCTTCCAGCGCCCTCACCTGATGGCTCACGGCTGTTGGTGTCAGTGCCAGCTCGTTGGCCGCCTGTTTGAAGCTGCCCCATCGGGCAGCGGCCTCGAAGGCCCGCAGCGCGGTCAGGGGCGGGAGCGGTCTCTTCATGCGGTCGATGATAGGTCGTCGCACCCGGACGGATGAGCTGAGTTCACCTGTCGAACGAAGAATCATCGTTTGTTCCTCGCGCCTTCCGGCTTCAAAGTGCCTGCATGGATGAAATCAACATCCCCATCGGACTGAAAAACGCATGACAGGACTGACCCTACTTCACATCGACAGCAGCGCCCGCCAGGGCCTTTCCGGCGCCGAGCGCCACGGCTCCCACACCCGGCGCCTCGGCCGCCGCTTCATAGAGCGCTGGCAAGGCCGGAGGCCGCAGGACCAGCTGAAGCACCGCGACTTGGCCACCCACGCACCCGCCTTCGTGAGCGCCGAATGGATCGCGGCTGCCTTCACGCCGCCCGCGCACCGCAGCCGCGAATCGCAAGCCGTACTCGCCGAAAGCGACGCCCTGGTGGACGAGCTCTGCGCCGCCGACGTGATCGTGATCGGCACGCCCATGTACAACTTCGGCATGCCGGCCGTGCTGAAAGCCTACGTCGACAACATCGTGCGGGTGGGCCGCACCTTCGGTTTCGACAGGCAGCGCCAGGGCCTGCCCTACTGGCCGATGCTGGAAGGCCAGGGAAAGCGCCTGGTGCTCCTCAGCGCGCGCGGCGACAGTGGCTACGAGCAGGGCGACCTGGCTGCCTCCAACCATGTCGAACCGGCCTTGCGCGCCGTGTTCGCCTACATCGGCATACGAGACGTGGCCAGCGTCGCGGTGGAGTACGACGAATTCGCCGACGAACGCCTGCAGCGCAGCCTGGAGGAAGCAGAGGCCAAGGTGGAGAGGCTGGTGGAGGCGATGGCCCGGGCGGACCAGGTGTTCAGCCCCTGCACTTGATGGATCGTGGTTGAGGCGGGCAGCAAGGAGGCTCAGGGGCCGGGCGCGCTCACGCAGCTTCGCAGACCTGCTCTTCGTGCACCAGGGCTTCGAAGGCCGTCGCCGGCAGCGGCCGACTGATGCAGAACCCCTGGAGCTGGTCACACCCCTGCTCCCGCAGGTACAGCCGCTGCTGCTCGGTCTCGACGCCTTCTGCGACAACGGCCAGTTCGAGCCGATGCGCCAGCGCGATCACCGCGTCGACGATCGCGCTGCCATTCGGGCCAACGGCAATCTGGTCGACGAACGACTTGTCGATCTTCAATGCATCGATGGGGAACTGACTCAGATAGCCGAGGCTGGAGTAGCCGGTTCCGAAGTCGTCAAGGGACAGCTTGACGCCGGTGCTCTTCAGCCTCTTCAGCATGGCAATGCCGGCCTGGGGCTTTTCGATCAGCATGCTTTCCGTCAACTCGAGCTCAAGAAGGCTCGCGTCAACCCGATGTCGCCGCAGCGCGGCGCTCACCACTTCGTCGAGATCGCCTGCGGCGAACTGGCGCGCGGCGACATTCACTGCGATTCGGGGCACGTCCATACCGCGGTCAAGCCAGTCTCGTATCTGCCAGCAGGTCTGCTCGATCACCCAGGCACCGATGTCCAGGATGAGGCTGCTGTGCTCGGCCACCGGGATGAACTTGCCTGGCGGTATGAGTTCACCATTGCGCCGCCAGCGCAGCAACGCCTCTGCGCCAACGATGCGGCCGCTCGCAGCATCGACCTTGGGTTGATAGTGCAGCAGCAGTTCATTGCGCTCCAAGGCCCGGCTGAGTGACGCCTCGATTTCCAGCCTCGAGACAGCCTGCGCATTCAGGTCTTGCGTGTAGAAGACGAAACGGTTGCGGCCTTCCGCCTTGGCTCGGTACATGGCGGCATCCGCGTTGCGGAGCATGTCGATCGCACTGGCGCCGCCATCGTCGGGATACACGCTGATGCCAATGCTGGCGGTCACGTAGGCCTCCTGCCCACCCGACAGCTCGATCGGCCGCGCAATGGCAGCGAGCAAGTCTTGCGCGAGGACTGCGGCATCCTTCGCGTCGGTCATCGATCCGACGAGCACCAGGAACTCGTCTCCACCCAGCCTGCCCAGCGTGTCCTCGGCCCTTACCCTCGCTTTCAGGCGTTCGGCAATACGCGTCAACAGTTCGTCGCCCGCTGGATGCCCCAGGCTGTCGTTGACGGTCTTGAACCCGTCGAGGTCGATGTACAGCACCGTGGTTCGTTCGCCATGGCGTTTGCCGTGCGCCAGCGCCTGTTCGAGGCGGGCTTGCAGCAGGCGCCTGTTCGGCAACTCGGTCAAGGGGTCGAAGTTGGCCAGCTGTTGCAGCTTGGCCTCGTCGCGCTTCATGCGCGTGATGTCGGTGAACACGCCGACATAGTTGGCGACCTCGCCTGCATCGTTGCGCACTTCGCTGACGGTCAGCCATTCGGGATAAACCTCGCCGCTGCGGCGGCGGTTCCAGATCTCGCCACGCCAATGGCCGCTGGTATTGACGCTCTGCCAAAGCTCCCGATAGAACGCTTCGTCGTGCCGCCCCGAATGCATCAGGGCCGGCGTCTGACCGATGGCCTGCTCGGGCAAGTAGCCGGTGATCTCTGAAAACGCCCGGTTCACGCTTTGGATGCAACCTTGTGCGTCGGTGATCATGACGCCGTCGCGGGTGCTCTCGAAAGCCATCGCCCACTGTCTGCGGTGATCTTCCTGCTGCTTGCGTTCGGTGATGTCTTGCACCACGCCGAACATGCCGCTGATGCTTCCCTCGGCATCGCGCAGCGGGCCCAGCGTGGCGAAGAGGCAGCGGCGGTCCCCACCCAGCGTGAGCTGAAC
>NZ_JBFUGE010000612.1:0-3491 GCF_056403075.1 Ideonella sp. P3_A4
CTACGAGAGCCTCGTGCGGGCCGGCGTGATCCCGCAGTACGGGTGGGCAGACCCGAACCCCCGGCCGTTCCCGAAGTCCAGCCGCAGCGCCGGCTACGTCCCCGACCCACCGTCGCGCTGAGCCGTGGCACGAGGGCCCGACGAAACAGGGGCCTCGCTGCCACCTCGCCGCTTTAGTGCTTGGCCGCCTTCAGGTCCTTGTAGGCGGCCGGCACGTTCAGGCTGACGTGCACCCAGTCGAAGAGCGCGTAGCCGCGAAACTCGGGCATCTTCACCTTCTGCACCGTCGCCTCCAGGCTCAGGCCTTCGTCGATGGCAGCCTGCACTTGCGACTTCACCGCTTCGAGGTAGTCGATCTGCCACTGCAGCCCGGCCTTGGGGATGGGCACGCCATGGCCCGGGACGATGCGCGCGTCGTCGGGCAGGAAAGCCTGCACCTTCTTCAACGTGGCCAGCGTCTCGACCAGGTACCCGTCCAGCAACCAGGGCAGCGCCGGCTTGGACGCGATGACCGGGTTGCCGGCCCACATCACCTTGGCCTGCGGCTCCCAGACGAACAGGTCGCCGCCGGTTTGCGCAAAGCCGAAGTCGATGATCTGGACTTGCTTGCCACCCAGGTCGAGCGTGACGCGACTGCCCTCGCCGACGAGCACGTCGCCGGTGCGAGCCTGGATCGGCTCGATACCGCGACCGGTGCCGAAGTTCTTGATCATGAACGCCTTGTCCTCGTCCAGGCGCGTGTCGACGTAGGTCTTGGTGTTCACGTGCTGGACGATGCGTGTCGACGCCGGCATGTACATGTTGCCGTAGGCGTGGTCGCCATGGGCGCTGGTGTTCACGGCGTAGAGGATCGGCAGCGTCGTGTGCGTGCGCGAGAGCTCAACGACCTGCGCGTTGAGCCGCTTGTTCAGCATCGTCTCGATCAGCAAGGCACCCTTGGTGCCGACGATCAGGCCGGCGCTGGTAGCCGCGGCGCCGCCCTTGGCGTTCAGCTCGGCTGCATCGGCCGGGTAGTACACGTGGACACCAGGCGCCAGGGTCTCGCTGCGCATCTGGACCTTGTTGCCGTCCCATACCGGCTCACCGGCGCTGGCCAACGAAGCAGCCAGCAGCGTGGCAACCGCAACGGTCATGGCCAGCGTCGTCTTCCGTGAAGGCGCCGCCATCTTGTCGATCTGATTCATCTTCAATCTCCTGCTTGGGTGGTGGGATGCGGCGCTACGATAGGTTTTGCATCTGAGCAAGACAATCCATAATTCAGACAAGCACAATTTGCGCGAATGCAAATGACGGATGACCATGACAGATGACCTCAACGATCTGCGCTTCGTGGCCGCCATCGCCCAGACGGGCTCGCTCGCTGGCGCCGCCCGCAAGCTGGGCGTCAATCACGCCACCGCGTTCCGCCGCCTCAGCGCGATGGAGAGCCGCCTGGGGGTTCGCCTGTTCGAGCGCGGTGGTGGCCGCTATGCAGCCACCGCCGCTGGCGAAGAGCTGGCCCGCGCCGGCACGGTGATCGAGTTCGAGGCCATGCAGTCGCTGCGCAAGGTCGCGGGCCAGGACCTGCGACCCAGCGGTGTGGTGCGGGTGACCACCACCGACACGATCGCCGCGAGCTTTCTACCGACGATGGCGCTCAGCTGCCGCCGCGAGCACCCCGACATCACACTGCACGTGACGATGGCCAACGAGCTGCACAACCTGTCGCGGCGCGATGCCGACATCGCGATCCGGCCGTCCGACAAACCGCCCGAACACCTGATCGGCAAACGCATCGGGCCACTGGCCATGGCGGCCTATGGCGCCCGCAGCTACCTGCGGGGCGCGCGGCATGTGACCGATCTGGCCGGCCACGCCTGGCTCGGGCTCGACGACTCGCTGAGCTACCACCGCAGCCTGAAATGGCTGACCAAGGTCGCCCCCGCTGCCCCGCTGGTCTACCGGACCAACAACTTCACCGGTTTGCACCACGCTTGCGCCCACGGGCTGGGGCTGGCGGTGCTGCCCTGCTTTCTGGCGGACCCGGACAAGCGGCTGCAACGCATGACCCCGCCGCTCGACGAACTGCAGGTCCCGCTGTGGCTGCTGATGCACCCGGACCTGCGCCACACGGCACGCGTGGCGGCCGTCTTCGGCTTTCTCTTCCAGCAGTTTGGCCGGGTGGCTGCGCCGATTGCCGGGCTCATCCCAGCGCCTGGCCGCTGAGGGCCCGAGCGCGAGGCCGATGGGCGGCTCAGGCCGCCATCGCTGCCTCGGCTGGGTCGGCCAAGCGCCGCGCCACCTCGCAGCACTCTTCGAAGCCGGCCGCGAAGGCGTCCACCACGTCGGGGTCAAAGTGACGGCCCCGCTGCTCCAGAACCAGATCGCGCGCCGCGTTGACCGCCCACGCCGGCTTGTAGACACGCTTGCAGATCAGCGCATCGAACACGTCGGCCAAGGCCATCAGCCGCGCCGCGACCGGGATCTCATCGCCGGCCAAGCCTTCGGGGTAGCCGCTGCCGTCCCACTTCTCGTGGTGACTGCGGGCGATCTGCTTGGCAAAGCGCAGGAACCCGAGATCTCCGCCGGGGTTGTCTTCCAGGCCCACATCGCGCTCGGCCAGCTCGATGGCTTCGGCCCCGAGCCGGGCATGGGTCTGCATGATCGCCCACTCGCTGGGTGCGAGCTTGCCCGGCTTGAGCAGGATGTGGTCCGGGATGCCGACCTTGCCGATGTCGTGCAGCGGCGCCGACCGCACCATCAGGTCGATCGCCTGCATGTCGAGCTCTGCGGCGAACCGCGGATGGGACTGCAACCGCATGGCGAGGATGCGCACGTACTCTGCCGTGCGGCGCAGATGGTTGCCGGTTTCGTTGTCGCGCGTCTCGGCCAGGCGGGCCAGCGCATGGATGCTGACGTCGCGGATGTTCTGGTTCTCGGCCGTTCGCCGCGCCACCTCGGCCTCGAGGTAGTGGTTCTGGTCTACCAGCCGAGCCCGGGCCCGCTGCAGCTCCACATGGGTTGCCACCCGGGCCAGCAGCACGCGCACGCGGATGGGCTTGGCGATGTAGTCGACCGCGCCCTGCTCCAGGCAGCGTTCTTCGTCGGCCGTGCCACCCGCGGCGGTGACCAGGATCACCGGCACATCGCGCGTGCGCTCGTCGGCACGCAGGTGCTCAAGCACGTCGTAGCCGTTCATCCCGGGCATCATCAGGTCCAGCAGGACCAGATGCGGCAGCTGATCGCCGGCCATCATGGCCAACGCGTGTTCGCCGGTCAGCGCCGTGCTGACGTCGTATTGCGGCCCCAGCAGCGCCTCCATGAGAGCGATGTTTTGGGGGTTGTCGTCCACGACCAGGACACGAGCCCGCTGACTCTCGATCATGGTTTTTTCTCCCTTGGCGCCCGCCAGCACACACCGCGGATGGCACRCGGAAGAGGGTGAGCGTTCGAACGATAGGCTTCGGGGACCGGTGTGTCCAGTCTCAGCTTTGACCAGCACGCATCAGACA
>NZ_JBFUGE010000613.1:0-3490 GCF_056403075.1 Ideonella sp. P3_A4
CCTCGGCGCCGTGCAGGTCCGGCAGGTGCATGTCCAGCAGCACCACGTCGGGCCTGAGGGTGCGCGCCAGGTCGAGCCCGGTCCGGCCGTCTTCGGCCTGCACCACCCGCACGGACGGCCACCGCGCCAGCATCTGCTCGACCAGCAGCAAGTTGACTGGGTTGTCTTCGATGTACAGCACCACGCCGATAGGCACCCCGGCCGCAGCCTGCACCGAGGCGACCACCTGCTGCGCGGCGGCCATCGCCACCTGCTCTTCGTCTGCCGAGGGCAGCCTCAGGCGGACCTGCGTGCCCTGGTCCGGCAGGCTCATCACTTCCATTTGCCCATGCATCAGACGCACCAGTTGGCGCGTCAGCGCCATGCCGATGCCAGTGCCTTCCACCGCGCCACGCTCGCGCCCCAGGCGGTTGAAGGGCTCGTACAGATGCGACAGCTGCTCGGTGCTCATGCCGATGCCGTTGTCTCGCACGCTGAGCCACAGCTGGTCCGCATCACGCGCCAACTCGACGCGCACCCAGCCACCCGGGCGGTTGTACTTGACCGCATTCGACATCAGGTTGATCAGCACCTGGCGCAGCCGGATCGGGTCGGCCTCCACCCACGCCGCATCGACACTGCGAGGCGCCGGCTCGATGCGCACGGCCTGCGCTTCGGCCAGCGGCGCCAGCATGCGGCAGGCATCCGCCACCAGTGGCCCCAGCGCGACGGCCTGCGGTGCCACTTTCATCCGGCCCTCTTCGATGCGGGCGATGTCGAGCACGTCGTTGATCAATGCCAGCAGGTGCTGGCCGGCCTGGTGAATGTGGCCCAGTTGGGCTTGTTGATCGGCCGCAAGCCGCAGGTCGCCACGAAGCAGCTGGGAAAAGCCCAGCACCGCGTTCAAGGGCGTGCGCAGCTCATGGCTCATCCGCGAGAGGAACTCAGTCTTCGAGCGGCTCGCCGCTTCGGCCTCGTGCTGGGCTTGCTGTGCCTGCTCGGCCGCGCGCAAGGCGGTCACATCCAGGCTCATCGCCAACAGGCAAGGTTCGCCGAGGTAGTCGATGCGTTCGGCGCTGGTCAGCACATCGCGCAGCTGGCCCTGCGCTCCCCTCACCTGCGCCGGCATCTGCTCGACCCGACCATCGCGCGCCAGGAGCTTGTAGAAGCGTGCCCGGTCTTCGTCGGTCAGCCCGACACCCATTTCGCGCATCGTGCGGCCGATCATCACGGAGCGGGCCAACCCATACCGCTCGCTGCCGAAGTCGTTGATGTCGCGCACCTGGCCGTTGCCCTCGGAAAGGATGACGATCGACATCGGCGCCTTGTAGAACAGCTGGCGAAAGCGCAGCAGGCCGGCCTCGATCTCGCGCTGGGCGGCGCGGCGCGCGGTGTTGCCGTCGATCGTGTCGAGCGCGAACGAGACATCACCGACCATCTCGGCCAGCAGCTGCACCAGCGCCATGTCGAAGAACCCCGTTTCCTCGGCATACAGCATCAGCACCCCGACAACGGCCCCGCCGCGGCGCAGCGGAAAGGCCGCTGCCGAGCAGATGCCGTGATGGCACGCGCGCTCTTGCCACGGCTCGGTTCGCGGGTCGTTCGAGACATCGTGGCTGATCGCCGGTTCGCCTCGGGTCATGGCCTCGCGGCTCAGCGAGTCGCGCACCTGAGGCTGCGTCAAATCGATTACGGTTGGCAGGCCGGCAAACAGCTCCGCGGCCGGTCCGGCATTGGCCACCCGGCGTGCGTTGTCGCCCTCACGCAGCAGCACGCTGGCCAGCAAGGCATGGCCGGTGTCCACACAAACTCGGCACAGGCCTTCGAGCAGCTTTTGCGCGTCGTCCTCGCGCACGATCAGCTGGTTGGTGCGCGACAGGGCGCGGTGGAAGCGGCTGATTCGCGCGGTGCGGGCGTCGGCCACCCGCTTGTCGCGCAGGTGGCGCGACAGCACCGACGCGGTGAGAAGACCGCCTGCCGCCAAGGCCAGCGCCACGAGCGCCCCCGCACTGATCAGCGTGCGCCGATACGTGGCGCGGGCGTTGGCGGACTCGATGTGGGCGACCTCGGGCTGCACCGCCGTCAAGCGGCCCAGCACCTCGATCACCGGCGTGATGGCCGGAAACATGTCGGTGGCCGCAAAACGGGCCAAACCCGCCTGATCCGATGCCAGCAGCAGACTCTTCGCTTGTTGCACGGCCAGGTTGGCGCGCTGCATCAGCGGAGTGGCTTCAGCAATCAGTTGAACCTCTTGCTCGACGAGGTAGGTCTGGCGGTAGGCATGCCATTGCTGGTCGATGCGGGCCTGTGCAGCTTCGATGCTGGCCAGCGCCTGCGAAGCCGATATCGCGCCGTCTCGCGCGCGCTCGACCGCCGCCACGATGCCCACGCCGTAGGCCTCGGAGATCGCCCCCAGCTGCTGCAGAGGCAGCACACGGTCGCGGTAGACGGTGTCGAGGGACGCCGCGGCCTGCCCCAGGCCGCGCAAAGCCAATGCGCCCGCCGCGCCCAGCAGGGCCACCAGGGCCAGCAAGAGGACTGCCAGCCGAGCTTGCAGGCTCCAGCCTTTCATGACGAGCATCCTGCGCCCGCCAGACCCATCTCAGCAACCCGTGCGTTGCCGGACACGGCGACGCTCTCAAGGAAACGAAGGGCCGCTCCCGAGTTCCTTGATCCCCTCGGGGGCCTCGCTCGGACACGGGACAGTCCAGTGGACTGTTCGTGCCTAGCGGGGGCCGAGCCACCGGCTCGGCGCGGCCTGCAAGGCGGGCTCGGCCTGCCGAGCCCTGGGGCGCTCAGTACTCCTGGTTGCTGCTGTAGGCGTCCGGCGCCAGGTTGTCGAACTTGGTGTTCTGCTTGATGAAGGCGAGCTTCACGGTGCCAACCGGGCCGTTACGCTGCTTGCCGATGATGATTTCAGCCACGCCCGGCTCTTTGGTCGGATTGGGGCCGTCGGGCTTGTTGTAGTATTCGTCGCGGTAAATGAACATGATCACGTCCGCGTCCTGCTCGATGGCGCCGGATTCGCGCAGGTCACTCATCATCGGGCGCTTGTCGGTCCGCGTTTCGACAGAACGGTTCAGCTGCGACAAGGCGATCACCGGGCAATTCAGCTCTTTCGCCAACGCCTTCAAGCCGCGGGAAATTTCGCTGATCTCGGTTGCGCGGTTCTCACCGCTGGAGCTGGCGGTGCCACTCATCAGCTGCAGATAGTCGATGACGATCAAGCCGAGCTTGCCGCACTGGCGGGCCTGGCGGCGCGCACGGGCGCGCAATTCGGCGGGGTTCAGCGCCGGCGTCTCGTCGATGAAGATCGAGGCCTTCGAGAGCTTGTCGACCGCCTCGGTCAACCGGCCCCAGTCGTCGTCACGCAGGCGTCCGGTACGCAGGCCCGACTGGTCGATGCGGCCCAGCGAGCCGACCATCCGCAAGGCCAGCTGCGAGGCGCCCATTTCCATCGAGAAGATGACGACGGGCAGCCCCTCGTTCACCGCCACGCTCTCGGCGATGT
>NZ_JBFUGE010000614.1:0-3489 GCF_056403075.1 Ideonella sp. P3_A4
GCCCTGCACCCTCGACAAGCTCGAGGCCATCCTGCGGCAGTGGCAAAAGGCCCAGAGCTCCTCGGTCACCTGAGCCGTCAACGGGCGCTGGCGGCCAGGCGGCGAGCCCACGCCAATGGCGCCCAAAAGTAACGTCAGGTAAGCATTGGCAGGGTACGTCGATGCCTTGCGATTGACACGGTAGGCATGCGGGTGAATCGACATGCCAGCCAGGCAACGCAAGGAGCAGCAATGGAACATCATCAGGCAAGAAGCGAATCGGCACGGGCGACCATGACCCTGCTGGGTGGAGGCGGGCTAGCAGGGCTGGACGACACAGTCACCGGCGAGCGGGCGTTCAGCGTGCGCCACGAGTTTCCCGATGCCTGGTACGGCCTTCTCGACGCCGATGGCGGCGAGGATGTCGAACGCCGCATGCGTATCGCCCTGCCGCTGACCCGCGCCGATTTTTCGTCGCACGCCGATGGCCTGTGGCTGCAGGAGTTGTCACTGCTCTGCGTTCGCCGCAAGGGCTTCGCCGAAGAACTGCCGATCAGCCGCGTGCGTCTGCTGAGCCCCAGTGGTGCGGTTTGCAGCAGTGCCGGCGTTCGCACCCGTGCTGGCATCGTCAGCACCCGTCGCGCCACCGGCACGCCATGGCAGCCCTTCATCGGCTGCGACCCGACCGGCACCTGGACCTTTCAGCTGCCCGACGCGCAAGCCCAGAAGGCCTGGTTCATCGACCAGCTGATCGTGGACCTGGTGCTGGTGGCCACGGTGTCGGCGCAGCCGCCGGCTTGGGCCTGACAGCGCCGGCCCGGTCGCGGCCTCGCGCTAGCTGCCGCAGGACTCGCCGATCGAACTGTTTTCGCGTCAGCGTGGGCGCTTCGAGGCTCCCTCCGACCAGGCGTCTCAGCCATGTCCACATCAGGTGTCACTCCGCGAATGCACGAGCGGGCCCAGAAGACTGCCGATCTCCGCTATCGCTGCATTCCGCTCGTCGACCGAAGCGGCCGTGGCCGTGATGAACACACTGACGATCAGCGGCTTGTGGTTGGGTGGCCAGACGATGGCTACGTCGTTCGTCGTTCCGTGGTTGCCCACAGCCGTCTTGTCGCCGATGTCCCAGCTGGACGGCAAGCCTGCGCGCAATCTGGCGCCGCCGCTCTTGTTGGCCAGCAGCCAAGCCGTCAGCAGCCGGCGAGACGGGTGGGACAGCGTGCTGCCGAGCAGCAGCGCCTTGACATGGTCACCTATGGCGGCAGGCGTGGTGGTGTCGCGTGGTTCACCAGGTGTCGCTTCGTCGAGTGCCGGCGCCCAATGGTCAAGCCGAGATACGGCATCGCCTTGCGAGTTCATGAAGGTCGTCAGCCCGCCGGGTCCGCCGACTCTCTTCAGGATCGAGTTTCCAGCCGTGAGGTCGCTACGGGTGAGTGCCGCTTCGCACAGTTGCGCCAAGGTCAAGCCCTGGGCGTTGGCAAGCTGCTGCTGAACGACGGGAGAGTTGGGCAACAACTCACGCGCCGTGAATTGAATCCGCCGACTCAGGTCCACCTTGCCTTCGTCGGCACGAACCAGCAACGCGGCGCAGGCGATGAGCATGAAGATGCCGCACATGGGGAAACCGCTCGTCGGCACGGTGGCCCCAGCTCCGGCGCGTCTGGGTGTCCAGCACCCACACGCCCAGACGTGCGTGGAGCGTCTTTTCGATCTCGCCCAGCCGGCGGACAAACGGATCGGCCGGCGTCGCGCGGGCGGCGTCCATCGCGGCGATGCCCAGCAAGCCACCAAAACGGCGGCGTGTCATCCATGGCATGGATTCATCCCGGCCCCCGCAGCAACGGCTTTCCGAATCACGACGGCACCGGTGTCTTGATCGCATCGGGCGGACCCACCTCTGGGCCGTTCGGCGTGGCACCGGTGGGTGCACGCGCCTCATCGGTGGGGATGTGGAAAGTCGTTGTCAGCAGAACCGTTGTGGCACCCGGGGCGACATGAACCATCGCCGGCGGCAGCGAGCGTTGAGTCTCCAAACCATGGGCCAGATGCTCAGGCAAGACGCCCCGGTCAGGCCGCGGTCGATCGGCCTTGGCCCTGCCGGGGTGGTTCTTGGCCTGAAGATAATTCAAACGAGCCTGGGCGCGCTCGGCCGGTGTCAGCCGGGCCCAAGCCACCATCCGGTCGTGCAGACGCTGCTTTGCCTCTGGCGTCTTGTCGCTGATGCGGTCGGCAATCAGCTGCCACCTTTGGTGTTGGGCTGGACTCATCGTCTGCCAGATCGTTTTCAAGGGGCGCAGCACCTGCCGATGCGCCTGGCTCATGGCGACCCAACTCGGCTCGGCCTCGACGTTGGACGTGGTTTCAACGGAGTGTGGGCTCTCGGCGGCCAATGCGTGGACGGGCAATTCGCTCGTCGCCATGCGCAGCAAGAGCACGGAGACAACGGCAGCCGCAGCGAGCAACAGGCAGAGGCGGTAGCCAGGATGCCGCCCGGACTTCTGTGCAGACGCTGTTTCGGCGGGATGGGTCATGGATGGGCCAGCAGATCGACGACAGGTCGACCGACCATAGGCAATCTAGCCGGCCATGGTCACTGGCGACAGTGCGGCTGGTCACGTTGTCCAGAGACCTTGGTCACTGTTTTCGCGGTTCGGACAAATCAGGTTCCGCGCTTGGGCGCGCTCAATCCAGGAACAGGAGATCGATCCGGGTGCCGCTTCCCGTTGCGCTGTGGATGCTCAGTCGCGCGTCGATCAGGAGGGCCTGCTCCTGCATGCCGAGCAGGCCATAGTGACCCGGTCTAGGGGCCGTGGGATCGAACCCGATACCGTCATCAGTGATCGAAATCAATGTTCCCGTGTGCTCTGCGTTTGGGGCGACGCCGTCACTGAAGCGGCCTTGCTGCAGCGTGATGCTCACGGCGCCCGCCTGGGCGTGCCGCTCGATATTGCGCAAAGCCTCTTCGATGATCCGGAACACTGTCTCCGCCCGGTCGTCGGCCCAACTGGACGGCAGCGGGTCTGCTTCGACTGAGAACGACAACCCGGTGCGTTCGGCAAAGCGTTTGGCCAGATCCTGCAGGGCGGGCCCGAGACCCGTGTCACGCAACCCGTTGTCCCGCATTCGCAAGATGGCGGAGCGCGCTTCGACCAAACCGCCCGTGGTGGCGTCTTCGGCGCGCCCGAGTTCTGCGTCCACCTGCTCCGCCGTCATGCGCGGAAAGAGCTTTCGCACGAGTCGAATCTGGGTCAGCAGCGCCATCAGCGAATGCGCCAGCGTGTCGTGCATGTCGCGGGCCATCATCAACCGCTCGCGCGTCACCGCGGCGTGGCGTGCTTCGTCCGCCATGCGTTCGATGCGCACGGTGCGTTCGGCCACACGCCTGTCCAGCTCCGCGTTGAGTGTTTGAAGCGCCTGCTTTTCAGCCTGCAGATGCTCGACGACCTCCGCGAGCGTGGCCCCGATGCGGCTGACCTCGTCGTTGCCAGCCGGGGGCGTCAAGGTCCGGTG
>NZ_JBFUGE010000615.1:0-3461 GCF_056403075.1 Ideonella sp. P3_A4
GGTCAGGCCTTCCACTACATCCCTTGCCTGAACGATTCGCCCGCCGGCATGGCGGCCCTGGCCGAGCTGGCCAAGCGCCACCTCGCAGGCTGGGTCGACGAGCCGCCGGCCAGCGACGACGCACGCGAAGCCTCACGCCAGCGCGCGCTGGCGATGGGCGCCAGCGACTGAAACAAGAAGGGCCGCAGATGCGGCCCTGGGATCAAGCGCGGACGACCGCGTCCGGCTCGTGTTGCGGCTTCAGCCAACGCACCAGGCGCGGCAAGACCAGCACGCTGACCACGATGACCAGCAGCGTCAACGACATCGGGCGCTGCAGGAAGATCGTCCAGTGCCCCTCGCCGATCGACAGCGCATTGCGCATCTGCGCTTCGGCCAGCGGGCCGAGGATCATGCCGACCACCACTGGCGCGGTCGGAAAATCGAAGCGCCGCATCGCCACGCCCAGCAGGCCGATGGCATAGAGCAGCACCAGGTCGAACGCCGACTGGCGCATGCCGTAGACCCCCACCGTCGCGAAGATCAGGATGCCGGCGTACAGCGGCGCCTTCGGCACCTTCAGCAGCTTGACCCACAGGCCCACCAGCGGCAGGTTCAGCACCAGCAGCATCACATTGCCGATGTACAGCGACGCGATCAGCGCCCAGACCAGTGGCCCGTTGGTGTCGAACAGCTGCGGACCAGGCTGGATGCCGTAATTCTGGAAGGCGCCCAACAGGATCGCGGTGGTGTTCGACGTCGGAATGCCCAGCGTCAGCAAGGGCATCAGCGTGGCCGTGATGGCCGCGTTGTTGGCGGCTTCAGGGCCAGCCACGCCTTCGATGGCGCCAGTCGTGCCGAACTCTTCCTTGTGGCTGGAGAGCTTCTTCTCGGTCGCGTAGCTAAGGAAGGTCGGAATCTCGCTGCCGCCGGCGGGGATGGTGCCGAACGGTATGCCGATCAACGTGGCGCGAATCCACGCCGGCCATGAGCGCTTCCAGTCGCTGCGGCTCATGTGCACGCGGCTCATCTTGTTCTGCGTGTCGACCGTCTTGCCTTCGTACAGCACGTTGTACAAGGCCTCGCCCACTGCGAACAGGCCCACCGCAATCAGCACCACCTCCACACCGTCCATCAGTTCGGGCACGCCGCCGGTGAAGCGGGTCACGCCGGAGATCTGGTCGATGCCCACCACCCCCATCGCCAGGCCGATGGCCAACGCGGTCAGGCCACGCAGCGTGCTCTGCCCCAGCACCGCCGACACGGTGGTGAAGGCCAGCAGCATCAGCATGAAGTACTCGGGCGGCCCCAGCTTGACCGCATAGTTCGCGACCAGCGGTGAGCAGAAGGTGACCACCACCGTGGCGATGGTGCCGGCCACGAACGAGCCGATGGCTGCAGTGGCCAGAGCCGCGCCAGCGCGGCCGCTCTTGGCCATCTTGTTGC
Organism: Ideonella sp. P3_A4; assembly: GCF_056403075.1. Classification (NCBI taxonomy): domain Bacteria; kingdom Pseudomonadati; phylum Pseudomonadota; class Betaproteobacteria; order Burkholderiales; family Sphaerotilaceae; genus Ideonella; species Ideonella sp. P3_A4. The sequence goes on from NZ_JBFUGE010000615.1 coordinate 1,426, forward strand.
CCTCCATCGCCGTGACCATCGAGCCCGATTCGCCCGGTGTGTTCAGCAGGATGGAAGTCGTCGAGCCGCCGTACATCGCGCCGTAGTAGATGCCGGCAAAGAAGATCATCGACGCCGTCGGCTCGACCTTCAGCGTGATCGGCAACAGCATCGCCACCGCGGTGGCCGGGCCGATGCCAGGCAGCACACCGACCGCGGTGCCGATGATGCAGCCGAGCAGCGCCCACAGCAGGTTGATCGGGGTGCCAGCGGTGGCGAAGCCGTGCAGCAGTTGGTTCAGGATGTCCATATCAGTACCGCCGGGCCGTTCCCAAGGTATTGAACGCCCCCTCGGGGGGGTGAGCCCGGACACGAACAGTCCGGTGGACTGTTCGTGCCTGGCGAGCGACCGGGCCACTGGCACGGTGCGGCCTGCAGGGCCGCGAACGCAGAGAGCTTGGGGGTGTCATAACCATCCGGTCGAGGTGAGGCCGGGCAGGCCGATGGAGAGCAGCTGGGTGAACATCCAGAACACCGGCGCCGAGATCGCCAGGCCGACCAGCACGTCGAGCGCCAGCGCCTGCGGGCGGATGCCGCGTTCGCCTTCAGCCACCTTGAAGCCACGCACGGCGAGCACGAAGCACAAGGTGCAGCTGAGGATGAAGCCGATCGTCGTGATCAGCGCGGCGTTGGCCAGGATGCCGGCGCTGACCCAGGCGAACCCGCGCCAGTCGCCCCGATCGGAGCCTGAGGGCTCCTCCATGTTGCGAAAGCCGCCGCTGGTGGCCTCCCAGATGAGCCACGCGCCGCAAACGCTGAGCATCGCGCCGACCACCAAGGGAAGGAAGTTCGGCCCGACACCCGCATAACCGGCATCCGACGAGAGCTGGAATGCCCCCCAGACGAACCCGATGCCGGCGAGCAGCGTGCCGGCGCCCAGTGCCGTCTGCGGCGCCCTCATGCCGGCCTCCAAGCGCGATGGGCGCGGCAAGCCTCGCCCCATGCAGGGCGACGTGTTGGCGTGGCCATCGTCAGATCATCCCGGCCTTGACCATGATCGCGCGCAGGCCCGCGAATTCATCGTCGACGAACTTCTCGAACTCCGGGCCGACCATCAGCGCCGAGGTCCAGCCGTTCTTTTCGAGCGATTCGGCCCAGGCCTTGCTCTTGGTCGCCTTGACGATCATCTCGGTCAGCGCCTTGCGCTGGTCCGGCGTGATGCCGCCGGCGCCATAGACACCGCGCCAGTTGCCGATCACGACGTTGATGCCCTGCTCTTTCAGCGTCGGCACGTTAATGCCCTTCAGGCGGGTGTCCGAGGTGACGCCGATCGCGCGCATCTTGCCCGCCTCGATGTAGCTCTGGAACTCGCTGTAGCCGCTGCCGCCGATGGTCACGTTGCCGCCCAGGATGGCGGCAGTGGCCTCACCACCCCCACGGAACGGCACGTAGTTGATCTTCGATGCGTCGACACCCACCTCGCGGGCGATCATCGCGGCCGCCACGTGCTCGGTGGAGCCGCGCGAACCGCCGCCCCACTTGACGCTGCCCGGGTCCTTCTTCATCTGCTCGACCACGTCCTTCATGGTCTTGAACGGCGAATCGGCCGGCAGCACGAAGACGTTGTATTCGCTGGTCAGGCGCGCGATCGGCGTGGCCTGCGACAGGCTGACCGGCGGCTTGCCGGTGATGATGCCGCCCAGCATCACGGCGCCCATCACCATCACTGCGTTCGGGTCACCCTTGCCGGAGTTGACGAACTGCGCCAGGCCCAAAGCGCCGGCGGCGCCGCCCTTGTTGTCGTAGCTGACAGTGGCCGCTGCGCCCGACTCTTGCAACGCCTTGCCCAGCGCGCGGCCGGTGGTGTCCCAGCCGCCCCCGGGGTTGGCCGGGATCATCATCTTCAGGTTGGCACCCGCGGCGGCCAACGCCTGCAGCGGCAGGCCCGAGCTGGCAGCCAGGGCGGCGAGTGACTTCAGGAAGGTGTCTCGGCGCATCGCAGTCTCCTTGGAGGTTCGTTTGGGGACACTGGCATGCTCGCCATTGGGGCTGTCATC
>NZ_JBFUGE010000616.1:0-3451 GCF_056403075.1 Ideonella sp. P3_A4
CACGCTCACCGTGCCCCGCGCCATCTCGTCGCCACCGAAGACCAGCGCGAAGCGGGCACCGCTCGCATCGGCCTTCTTGAACTGCGCCTTGAAGTTGCCGCCACCGGCGTGCATCTGCACGGCCACGCCCGCAGCACGCAGTGCCTCGATCGCGACCAACGCCTGCGGCAACGCGCTTGCGTCGGGGATCACCGCATAGACGTCCGGCGCACCGCTGGGCACCGGAAGGCCCAGTTCCTGGATCAGCAGCAACAGCCGTTCGATGCCCAGGCCGAAACCCACCGCCGGCGCGCTCTTGCCGCCCAGTTGTGCGATCAGCCCGTCGTAGCGGCCGCCGCCGCAGACCGTGCCCTGCGAGCCCAGATGGTCGGTGACCCACTCGAAGACCGTCAGGTTGTAGTAGTCCATGCCGCGAACCAGGCGGGTGTTGACGCGGTATTCCAGGCCCGCGGCGTCGAGGATCGACCGCACCGCATTGAAGTGCGCCAGCGTCTCTTCGCCGAGGAAGTCCATCAGCTTCGGCGCGGCTTCGACCATCGCCTGCATCGCCGGGTTCTTGGTGTCCAGAATGCGCAGCGGGTTGGTGTGCAGGCGGCGCTTGGCCTCTTCGTCCAACTGGTCGGCGTGGGCCTCGAAGTGGGCGATCAACGCCGCGCGGTGCGCGGCGCGCTCGGCCGGCTGGCCCAGGCTGTTCAGCTCCAGACGCACGTGCTGGCCCTCGACGAGGCCGAGCTCTTTCCACAGCCGCCGCACCATCAGGATGATCTCGGCATCCACGTCCGGCCCGGCGAAGCCCAGCGCCTCGACATCAAGCTGGTGGAACTGGCGATAGCGGCCCTTTTGCTGTTTCTCGTGGCGGAACATCGCGCCCATCGTCCACAACCGCAGCGGGCCGTTGTAGAGCGCGTTGTGCTCGACCATCGCGCGCACGATGCCGGCGGTGGCTTCGGGGCGCAGCGTCAGTTGGCTTCCGTTCATCGAATCAGTGAAGGAGTACATCTCCTTCTCGACGATGTCGGTGACCTCACCGAGGCCCCGCACGAACAGCGCGGTGGGTTCAACTGTCGGGGTCAGGATGTACTGGTAACCGTACCGCGCTAGCACTGATCGGGCAACGGTTTCGAACCACTGCCAGAGCGCGGAATCGGGGAGCTTGTCCTTGCGCGGAATGCTCCCCGGCAGGATGTCGTTCATGCCTTTGACGGCTTGGAGAATGTCAGCCATGTGATCTCGGAAGGATGGGCCAGCTAGCCAGAGTCGGGCCGGCGCGAAAGCTGATGTGCGCGGCTCAGGCCGCGCCCGGTGAGCAGAGGTGAATCAGGGCCGCGTCAATGCGCGGCGGTCACCGTGCCGTAGCGGCGCTCGATGTACTGCTCGACGATGGTCTGGAACTCGCGCGCGATGCCTTCGCCGCGCAGCGTCATCGCCTTTTCGCCGTCGATGAAGACCGGCGCGGCCGGAGCTTCGCCGGTGCCCGGCAGGCTGATGCCGATGTTGGCGTGCTTGCTCTCGCCCGGGCCGTTGACGATGCAGCCCATCACGGCCACCTTCATCTCTTCGACGCCAGGGTAGCGGGCGCGCCAGACGGGCATCTGCGCCCGCAGGAAATCGTCGATCTGCTTGGCCAGCTCCTGGAAGGTGGTGCTGGTCGTGCGGCCGCAGCCGGGGCAGGCGGTGACGCTGGGGTTGAAGCTGCGCAGGCCCAGCGACTGCAGGATCTCAAGCGCGACCACCACCTCTTGGGTTCGGGCCTCGCCGGGCTGCGGCGTCAGCGAGACGCGGATCGTGTCGCCAATGCCTTGCTGCATCAGCACCGACAGCGCAACGGCCGAGGCCACCGTGCCCTTGGTGCCCATGCCGGCCTCGGTCAGGCCCAGGTGCAGCGCGTAGTCGCAGCGCTGGCCGAGGGCCTGATAAACCGAGACCAGGTCCTGCACACCGCTGACCTTGCAGCTGATGATGATCTGGTTCGGGTCCAGCCCGACGTCGCGCGCGGCCTGGGCCGACTGCAGCGCCGATTGCACCAACGCCTGGTACATCACCTGCTTCGCATCCCATGGGTTGGCGCGCAGGTGGTTGTCGTCCATCAGCGAGGCCAGCAGCTCCTGGTCGAGCGAGCCCCAGTTGACGCCRATGCGCACCGCCTTGTCGTAGCGGCAAGCGGCCTCGACCATTTGGGCGAACTGCTTGTCGCGCTTGTCACCCTTGCCCACGTTGCCGGGGTTGATGCGGTACTTCGACAGCGCCTCGGCGCAGGCCGGGTGATCCGTCAACAGGCGGTGGCCGTTGTAGTGGAAGTCGCCGATCAGCGGCACGTCGATGCCCATGCGGTCGAGCTGGTCGCGGATGTGCGGCACCGCCGCGGCCGCTTCCGGCGTGTTGACCGTGATGCGCACCATCTCGGAGCCGGCAATGGCCAGTTCCTTGACCTGGATCGCCGTCCCGATCACGTCGACCGTGTCGGTGTTGGTCATCGACTGCACGCGCACCGGTGCATCGCCGCCCACGGTGACGACGCGATCGCCCCAAGTCACGCGGGCCTGGCGGCTACGGCGGGCAGCGGGGGCTGCCGGCACGATGGGTTGCTCGTCGTCCAGGGCTTGGGTCGGGTCCAGCTGTGCAGTCATTCGCCCACTCGTCATTTCAAATCCAGCCGCGCCACGTTGTCGCGGGTTTGGGGGGCCAGATCCAGCGGTCGGCCACGGAAACTCACGTCGGTACCCGACGCGTTGCCGATCTTGACACGCAGCGGCAAGACCCCATCGAAGCCCACGGCTTCACCGGCGGCCAGCGTTCGCGCCAGCAGCACCTGCGAGCGGCCATCCACCACCTCGACCCACGACGGCTTGTTGGCGCGCAGTTGCAGCAAGGTGCCACCCGGCACGGCCGCGACCGCAGACGCCGCCGGCACCGGCAAGGCACTGACGGGCGCCGACGCGACACTGCTACGCACGCCGGGCGCTGAGGCTGCCGGTGCCGGCGTTGTTGCTGGCGCGCGCGACACCCCCGTCGGCGAAGGCAAYTGCGTCGTCGGCAAGCCCGCGGTGGGCAGAGCCGGCGYCGGGAAGGCGGGTTCAGCGGCCGTGACCGCGCTGGCCGGCGTGCCCGGCACACTGAGCGGCGCACTGATGTTGACGGGCGGCGTATCGCCGGTGACCGATGGCGGCAACGACGAGGTTGTCAGCAGGCTGGGCAGGTGCCAATTCGCCGGCCAGAACAAGAAGCCCAGCGTGCCCAGCACGAGCACCACCACAACCAGCAGCACGGCGCGGCTGGCGCCTGGCATCTCGGCCGATTCGCGGCGCACACCGCGTTCGCGAAACGGTGCGTTCAGGCCGCGCTCGAGCTGGCTGAGCGCGCCGCTGTCGAGCTCGGGCAGTCGCTCCAGCACCGGCGCCGGGTCGATCTTCAAGGCCCGGCAGGCGGCCTGCGCCAGCGCGCGCACGAAGGT
>NZ_JBFUGE010000617.1:0-3445 GCF_056403075.1 Ideonella sp. P3_A4
CCCTCGATGCTCTCGATCATCGCGGACTCTTCGCCGCAGATGTAGGCACCGGCGCCGCGCCGCAGCTCGATGCGCGGCAGCGGGCACGGTGGCTCGGCCTGCAGCAGCGCCAGCTCGCGCTCCAGCAACGCGCGGCAACCGGCGTACTCATCACGCAGGTACAGCACCACCGACTCGGTGCCGACCACCTGCGCCGCGATCAACACCCCTTCGAGGAAACGGTGCGGGTCGCGTTCGAGATAAGTCCGGTCCTTGAAGGTGCCGGGTTCACCTTCGTCGATGTTGACCGCCATCCAGCGCGGCGCGTCGAAGCCGCGCACGATGCGCCACTTGCGCCCGGCCGGGAAACCCGCGCCGCCCAGGCCACGCAGGCCGGAGTGCTCCAGCGCGGCCAGCACCTCGTCGGCCGGGCGTTCGCTGTTGACGACTTCGGCCGCGAGGTGATAGCCGCCGGCAGCACGGTAGGCCGCGTAGCCGACACAAGTGGGCGACAACGCATCGTCTGCGGCCTCGCCGATCTCGCCCAGCGCGCGCGCCACCGGGTCGAAGCGGCCATGCGAATTCGCAGGCAAGGGGTGGTGGTGCTCGCCCTGCGCAAGACAGCGACGCACATCGTCGGCCGTCGCACACGGCAACGGGCGCTGGCCCAGCACGGCGACCGGCGCCTGCTCGCAGCGGCCCACGCAAGGCGCATGGGTCAGCCGCACGGACGCATCGAGCGTGCCGGCCAGCGACTGCATCAAACCATTCGCGCCGGCCATCGAGCAGGCCAGGCCGTCGCACACACGCAGCGTCACCGCCGGCGCTTCGGCCCCGTCGGGCAGGATCTCGAAGTGGTGGTAGAAGCTCGCGACCTCGATCACCTCGGCCATCGACAGGCGCATCTCGGCCGCCAGCGCGACCAGCATGCCTTCGAACAGCGCTCCCTGCGCGTCGTTGAGCCGGTGCAAGTGCTCGATCAGCTGCTCGCGCGTGTGCGGGCCCGGGCCGATCAGCGCGCGCACGGCTTCGCGCGCTGCTTCGTCGGGCTGTCGGCCCTTCAGTTGGTGGCGCAGGCGGCGGCGGCCGCGGATCTTTTCGACGGGGATGCGGGTTTCGGCAGGGGCTTGGGACATGCGGCGCACACAAGGAAGATGGCGCGCGCAGCAGGCACGCGCCGATCGACCCAGTATGCGTCAAGCCGTGGCCGGCACGGTGACAGCAGCCGGCGGCAAAGCCCGCGGCGCCAGCCCGAACCAGGGGCGCAGCGGCCCCAGGCGCGTGGCCACCAGGTAACCCGCCACGCAGGCTACCGCGGTGCCAACAATCAGCAGCGGCGCCTCGATCGCCGGCGTCAAGCCCCAGGGCCGCATCCTCCAGGCGAGCAGGATGATCACGGTCTGGTGCAACAGGTAAACCGGGAACACGGCCTCGGCGATCGTCGCCCGCCAGCGGTGGTCATGGTTCCAGTGCCGGACCGCAAAGCCCAGCGCCGCGACGATGGCCGACCACTGCAGCGCGGCATAACCCAAACGTTGCAACTGGCGCAGCCAGTCGGGCGGCTCCAATGCATCGCTGTAGTAACCGAAGTAGCTGGCGATCGCCGCCCACAGCAACAAGGCCAGGCCCAGCATCACCCAGCGCCACCGTGCGAACAAGGCCCAGCCGCCGCCCCAGCGCGCCAGCACTGCACCGGCCAGGAAGACCGTCAGGTACAGCGCGTGGTTGTAGAAGTCGTCGACCAGCGCATGCGTCTGCGGGAAGCGGCCGACCAGCAGCACGCGCCACAACGTCAGCAGCGCCACCGGCAGCAGCCACAGGCCCCAGGCGTTCTTCAGGTGCCGTTCGGCCAGCGCCGCCATCGTGTCCAGCGCAGTTGGCCAGGCTTTCAGCAGCGCCCACATCAGCAGGCTGTAGACCCACAGGTAGGCCACGAACCACATGTGGTTCCAGGTCGGCAGCTTCAGGCAGTTGTCGCCGCGGCAAAAGCCGTGGTACGCCTTCAAGTACAGCTGCATGAAGTCCAGATAGCTGCCCGGGTAGGCCAGCTTGGACACCACCTCCAGGTAGGCCTGCGGCGGCACGACGACCACCATGGCCAGCAGCAGCGGCAGCAGCAGGCGCTTCGAACGCTCACGCACGAAGGGGCGCGGTGCCTGGCCCGGCCGGGCTCTCAGCATCATCGCGGTGGCGGCGCCCGAGATCAGGAACAGCAGCGCCAGGCGCCACGGCGAGCTGAGCATCATCAGCGGCTCGATGGTCGTGCCGGCATGTGGGCTCTTGATGTGCCAGTCCCAGCTCACGTAGTACATGCCCACGTGGTACAGGATCAGCAGGCCGAAGGCGGCGGCGCGMAGCCAGTCGAGAAAGTACAGGCGCTCGGGGTGAGCGCCAGGGTGGGCGGCTTGTGTCATGGCATACAGCCTAGACAAGCGTCCGCCTGCAAGCCAGCGCCATGGGGCGAGCCGCGGGCGAGGTGGGGCGAATCGGGGGAGCGAATCGCGAGCTCAGCCGTTGACCTGCCCCAGCCGCTGCATCAGCGCCGTGCGGTGGGGCCGGCTGCAGGCCAGCTCGGTGCCGTCGCGCAGGCGCAGCAGCGCGTCGCCCTTGTCGTTCGGCTGCACCTCGGCCACCTGGGCCAAGGCCACCGCAATGCTGCGGTGCACGCGGATGAAGCCGTCGCCCAGGTCGGTCAACAGGCCGGCCAGGGTGCGCCGCAGCAACCACTCGCGGCCCAGCGCATGCAGGGTGACGTAGTTGTCGGCCGCTTCGAGCCAATGGATGTCGGCCACGCGCAGCACCTGCACGCCCGCACGTGTGGGCACCAGCAACTGGGTCGTGGGCATCGGCACGCGCGGTGCGGCCCGCTGACGCACACGGTCCAGCGCTCGCGCCAGCCGTTCGGGCGCGACGGGCTTGAGCAGGTAGTCGACCGCTCGCGCGTCGAAGGCCTGCAGCGCGAAGGCATCGAACGCGGTGATGAAGATCACCGCCGGGCCGTCGTCCGGCAGTGAGGCAGCAACCGCCAAGCCATCCAGCTCCGGCATCTGCACATCGAGCAACAGCGCATCGGGCTGCAGGCAATTGGCCATCTCCAGCGCCTGTTCGCCGTCGGCGGCCTCGCCCACCACCTCGGCGCCTTCGATCGACGCCAGCAGCCGGCGCAGACGAGCGCGGGCCGGTGCTTCGTCGTCGACGATCAACAGGCGCATGGCAACCACAGCTCGGCACGCACGCCACCGCCTTCGGCCGCATTCAGCGACAGCCCCGCCGCGTCGCCATGCAGGCTGGCCAGGCGCTGGCGCAGGTTGCCCAGGCCGACGCCGAATACCGGCGCCGCCGCGAGTTGGCCACCGTCGTCTCGCACCGCCAGGCGCAACTGCCTGTCGAGCAAGCGGGCACTGACCGTGATCGAGGTGGTGGCGCGCCGTTTCTCGACCACGTGCTTGAAGGCGTTCTCGAGCAG
>NZ_JBFUGE010000618.1:0-3441 GCF_056403075.1 Ideonella sp. P3_A4
GGATTTCCTTGATCTTGATGCCGGTGTCTCGTGGGCGCTGGGGTGAGGCGGTCGTTGATCAGGCGTTGAACCAATGTTCACGCGCCTTCATGATCAGCGCCTTGGCCTGCGCGTCATCCACGCCGGTCATCTCGATGAGTTCGTCTACGGCCAGGTCGGCCAGGTCGTCGCGGGTGTGCACACCACCATCGGCGAGCTTTTCGATCAGGTCGGGTTGCAGGCCCTTGCCTTCGAATTCGAGGTCGCGCAGATCCTGCGACACCTCGTCGACCTTTTCTTCGCGGGCGATTTCCATCGTCAGCAGCGCATCCTTGGCACGGGTGCGCAGCTCGCTGACGGTGTCTTCGTCGAAGCCTTCGATCTCGAGCATTTCCTGCGCCGGCACATAGGCCACTTCTTCGAGGCTGGTGAAACCTTCCTCGATCAGCAGGTCGGCCACTTCCTCGTCGACGTCGAGCTTGTCGACGAACAGCTTGCGGATCGAACCCGATTCTTCGGCTTGCTTGGCGGCCGATTCTTCAGCCGTCATGATGTTGATGCGCCAGCCGGTCAGCTCAGAGGCGAGCCGCACGTTCTGGCCACCGCGGCCGATCGCGATGGCGAGGTTTTCCTCGTCCACCACGACATCCATCGCGTGCTTTTCTTCGTCCACGACGATCGACTGCACGTTCGCCGGCGCCAGCGCACCGATGACGAACTGCGCCGGGTCTTCCGACCACAGCACGATGTCGACACGCTCGCCCGCCAGCTCGTTGGTGACCGCGGTCACGCGCGAGCCACGCACGCCGACGCAGGTGCCGATCGGATCGACCCGCTTGTCGTGCGACACGACGGCGATCTTGGCGCGCGAACCCGAATCACGGGCGCAGCTCTTGATCTCCAGCAGGCCTTGCTCGATCTYGGGCACTTCCTGGGCGAACAGCTCGACCATGAAGCCCGGCGCCGAACGCGACAGCATGATCTGCGGGCCACGGGCAGCGGTGTCGATACCGGCAATGAAAGCCCGCACGCGGTCACCCGAGCGAAGGTTTTCTTTCGGGATCATCTCGCTGCGCTTCAAGCGACCTTCGACGCGACCGGACTCGACAATGATGTCGCCCTTGTCCAGACGCTTGACGGTGCCGACGAAGATTCTTTCGCCACGCGACATGAAGTCGGTCAGCAGCTGTTCGCGCTCGGCGTCGCGGATCTTCTGCAGGATCACCTGCTTGGCAGCTTGCGCGCCAATGCGGCCGATCGGCACCGAATCAACAGGCTCTTCGATGTAGTCGTCGACCTCGATGTCATCGATCTGCTCTTTCGCTTCGAAGAGCAGGATCTCGGCATCGGGGATTTGCAGGCCAGCCTCGTCCGGCACGACGTGCCAGCGACGGAAGGTCTCGTATTCGCCGGTTTCGCGGTCGACGGTGACACGGATGTCCACCTCGCCACCGTTCAGCTTCTTGGTGGCCTGGGCCAGCGCCGCCTCGACGGCACCGAACACGACATCACGCTCGACGCTCTTCTCACGAGAGATCGCGTCCACCAACATCAGCATTTCGCGGTTCATTGTTCTTGACCTCCGTCAGTTTCGCCGGCCGACTGCTCACTGGCCAGCGCGCCCTTGCCTCGGCGCCCCTTGAAATTGAGCACCGGCACGAGCCGGGCTTCGCGAACCTCGTCGAAAGCAAAGTCGAGCACCTGGTCAACTTTGCCGTCGTTGAATATCAATTGCCACCCCGAACCCGCTTCAGCGCCATCGGCGCTTTGCGCCGCCTGCAGCGTGCCCTCGAATTTCTTGCGGCCCTGGAAAGGCAGCTTCAGCGTGATCAGCACCTGCTGGCCGGCGAAGCGGGCGTAATCTTCGACGCGCTTCAGCGGGCGGTCCAGCCCCGGTGACGAAACCTCCAGCCGCGCATAGTCGACATTGTCGACTTCGAGCACATACTGCAGCTGGCGGGTGACGGCCTCGCAATCCTCGACGGTGACGAACTCGTGTTCGCCTGAGGGGTAGGCATGGCCAGGCACGCGGTCGATGTAGACGCGCAACAACCCGCCTGCCGATCGCTCGACATCAACGAGTTCATAACCCAACCCGGTCACCGTCTTCTCGACGGCTTGGCTCCAGCTCATCTGGCGGCAGTTACCCTTGTTCAAAGCCTGGGCGCATCCAACGTGGAAACGCTCATCAAGCACCCAAATCTCAGTGACCCGCATGGTGATACACCATGCAAAACGACCACGCAAAAAAAATGGGCTGGATGAATCCGCCCACTTTTTAAGTGTGTGTCACGCAATTCTAGCGAAGGACGGATTGTAGCCTGCAAGAGATGTACCCGCAAGACCTGAAGGGTGCCCGTGCGAGAATCCGCATCCACACAACAACCCCTTCGGAGACCGCATGGGATTCCTCGCCGGCAAGCGCCTTCTGATCACCGGCCTGTTGTCTAACCGCTCGATCGCCTACGGCATTGCCCAGGCCTGCCGCCGCGAAGGCGCCGAGCTGGCGTTCAGCTACGTGGGTGAGCGCTTCAAGGAGCGGATCACCGAGTTTGCCGCCGAGTTCGACTCCAAGCTGGTCTTCGATTGTGACGTGGGCGACGACGCTGCGATCGAAAAACTGTTCGCCGACCTGAAGACCGCCTGGCCGGAAGGCTTCGACGGCTTCGTCCACTCGATCGGCTTCGCCCCGCGCGAGGCGATCGCCGGCGAATTCCTCGACGGCCTGACGCGCGAGAACTACCGCATCGCCCACGATATCTCGGCCTACAGCTTCCCGGCGCTGGCCAAGGCCGCCCTGCCCAGCCTTCGCCCGAAGGCGGCGCTGCTGACGCTGTCGTATCTGGGCGCGATCCGCGCGGTGCCGGCTTACAACACGATGGGCTTGGCCAAGGCGTCGCTGGAAGCCAGCGTTCGTTACCTGGCCGCCGGCCTGGGCCCCAAGGGCATCCGGGTCAACGGCATCTCGGCCGGCCCGATCAAGACGCTCGCCGCCTCGGGCATCAAGGGTTTCGGCAAGCTGCTGGAAGTGTTCTCGAAGAACGCCCCGCTGCGCCGCAACGTGACGATCGAAGACGTCGGCAACGTCGCCGCCTTCCTGTTGTCGGACCTGGCGGCCGGCGTCACGTCTGAAATCACCTACGTCGACGGTGGTTTCAGCCACGTGATGATTGGCGCCATGCCAGGCGAAGAAGGCTGAGCACCCTTCCCCCAAAGACAAAGCCCGGCAATGCCGGGCTTTTTCTTGGCTCTTTGCGCGTTGCCTATGGATGAGCGAATCGGCCGAGGGAGAGGCTGAGGAGCTGCTCCGGAGGTAGGTGGCGCGGCGCGCAGCGGTCAACAGCCCTGAACCAACCCAGGTAGTGGTGCAGGTAGGTGGTAGCCACACCGCGAAAGCGGCGCAGCCAGCCCTTGAGCCGTGAGTGGTAGGCGTTGACGTTCTGGATGTGCCAGGGCCCACGC
>NZ_JBFUGE010000619.1:0-3437 GCF_056403075.1 Ideonella sp. P3_A4
ACCACCTTGAACGCCGAGCCGTCGGTCGAGACCTTGAAGACGCCACCTTCGAGCTTGCCCTTGGCGCAGCAGGTCGTGCCGTACAGGCTTCCATCACTCACCTGGAGCAGCGGCGCATAGGGGTAGGCGCCCTCTGGCCCGTCGTAGTTGAACGAGTGCAGCACGGTGACTGCGCCTTGCGGCGTCATCCGATAGGCGGTGCCAGAGTCGTGGAACTCACCGCCACCACCGCTGGCACCGTAGTACTGGCCATCCGCGCCCTGGATCAGGCCCCAAGGCCGGAGGGGGCCGCGCTTCTTGTCGAAGAAATGCAGCACCGTCAGCTCACCATTGGGCTGCATCTTGTAGGCCGTGCCGCCGCCGGCGTTACCGCCGAATCCGGTGACCCCATGAAGCTTGCCGTCGCTGCCGTAGACCAGCGCTGACGACGGCTGTTCACCCTCCGGGCCCTCGAAGCTGTGGATGAACTTGACGCTGGCCGGAGCTGCTTGCTCAGCAGCGGGCTCGGATGCGACAGCAGCGCCGGGCAAGCAGAGCGCGGCGCACAGTGCAAGCGGCGTCAGCCCGCGTCGCCAACCGCTGGATAGATTCAAGTGGCTCATGAGGTCTCCCTGGTAAAAGTCTGGGCCATCGTGGCCCCCACTGAAAACCGGCTCGAAACCAAACGTCTATGGGTACAGACGGAAAACGGCGGCCCATGAAGACATTCCCCTCGCAAGCCGTTTGGCTTTGCGCCCGCAGGCGGGAAAATGCAGCCCGCCCCAGCAGCAAGACCAACAGGAAGAGGCCCCATGCCAAAGCTCGAGCCACAAGGTTTCAAGGAACTCGCGGCGATCTTCTCAGGCGAGCCGGATGTCGAGTTGCCAGCAGCCAAGAAGAACGGCTTCGGCTCGGCGGCGCTGCGCTGCAAGGGCAAGATCTTCGCCATGAGTCCCGACGGGCAATCACTCGTCGTCAAGCTGACGGCGGCGCGCGTGGCCGACATCATCGCAGCGGGCGACGGAATGGCCTACAGCATGGGCAACGGGAAGGTCATGAAGGAATGGGCCTCGATTCCAGCCTCGCGCGGCTCCGTCTGGGTGGCGTTGGCCGAAGAAGCGCTCGCTTGTTCACGCCGCGGCGGCCGCTGAGGTTCAGGCGTCCCTGGTCACTGAAGGGTACGGCGGCGGTAGCGCGCAGGGCTTTCGCCGACGAGGCGAGTGAACAGCCGCGCGAAAGTGACCGCATCGACATACCCGACGGCCTCGGTGACCCGCTCAATGCTCGCGCCCGGTCTGGCCAATAGGCGCTTGGCCTCTTCGACGCGAAGTTGCTGCAGCAGGGCCAGCGGCGACTGGCCCGACTCGGCCTTGACCCGCCGCATCAGCGTGCGTGGGCTGACCTTGAAGGCGGCCGCCACGCGGGCAAGCTCGTAGGGCTCTTTCAACCGGCTGGCAAACCAGTCGCGAACGCGAGCGGCGAAGGCGCCGGTGGACGCTTCCAACAGGCGCGCATCGACGAAGGGACGCTGGTCACTGCGCATGTTCGGCAGCAGCGAGACGTTGGCAGTGGCCGATGCCGTCGCGGCGCCGAGGTGCTGCTTGACCAGGTGCAGGGCGAGATCGAACGCGGCACTGACGGCGCCGGTCGTGGTGACGCCGCCGTCTTCGAGCAACAAAGCGTCAGTGCGCACGACCGCCGCCGGGAACGCACGCGCGAGTTGGGTGCCGAACATCCAGGAGGTCGTGACCGTCCGGCCGTCTAGCAGGCCGGCGCTGCCGAGCAAAAAGGCGCCGGTGCAGATGGAGGCGACTGCAGAACCGCGAGCGAAGACGCGTCGTACGGCACGAGCCTCGCCGCTGCGCCGGGTCAGGCCTTGCGCGAGGTCTTCGCCGCCGCGGGGGTCGAAACCGGGAACGACCAGCAACTCTGGCCGACCACGCAGCCGGCGCGTCTCGACCGTGGTGCCGCCGGCCAGTACGACGGCACCTCCGCTGACCGAACAGATCTCGACCGCGAGTGGACGCGAGGGTTTGCCGAGGCTGCGCTGTACGTCCGTACCGATCCGCAGCACGTCGACGAGCCCGAAGACCTGCAGACCCAGGCAGCCGTCGTAGGCCAGGACGGCGATGCGAACCGGGCTTGTGTCTGCGACGCTGACGGCTGCGTGTGCTGAAACAGAAGCGCGTTTCTTGGCCATATCGACCTGAAGAATGGCAATACCGCCACGGGTGCATTCTGCCCGGTCGAGGCAAAGTCTTCATCACCTGAACACAGTTGCCCGTTCAGTGGAGACCTCATGTCCTTTCCCGCCATCGTCCGCGTTCCGATCCTGCCCTTCGGCATGGTCAACTGCCACCTGATCGTCGGCCCGGCAGGCTGCATCCTCGTCGACACCGGGCTGCCCGGGTCGGAGCAAAAGATCGAACGCGCCCTGCAGTCGGTCGGCCGCACGTTCGCCGACCTTCGTCTGATCGTTGTCACGCACGCGCATGTCGACCATGCTGGCAGCGCCGCGCGTCTACGCGAGCTCTCAGGCGCCCCCATCCTCGGCCATGCCGGCGATCGCGACTATTTCGAGCAGCGGCGGCCGATGGGCTTCTGCGAAACCGGCTGGTTCGGCCGGCTGTTCATGCGCACGCGGCTCATCCTCGAGCCCTATGCCCCCTTCACGCCTGACCTGTTGCCGAGCGACGGCGAGACGATCGACCTGAGGTCGTTCGGCATCGAGGGTCGAGCGCTCCACACGCCCGGCCACACGTCCGGCTCGGTCTCGTTGGAGCTCGAAGGCGGCGATGCGCTGGTCGGCGACTTGCTCGCCTCGGGCATCCTGCTCGGCGGGCTGGTGCGCAAGGGCCACGCGATACGGCCTCCGTTCGAGGACGATCCGCGCGCCGTGGCGATCGAGCTGCACCGTCTCGTTGACGCCGGAGCGCAGCGCTTTCATCTCGGCCACGGCGGCCCGCTCGACGCGGCCGAGGTTCGGCGCCATGCCGCGAGCTTGTCCGGCAAGACCAGAGGCCGTCGATATGGCGGCGGTGTGGTCTTTTGATCGCGCTCAACGAGCGTGCCAACGGTCGTTCAAACGGAACTAGGGCCAGATCAGCTCCGCCAGCGCTTCAAAGTTCTCTGCCCGCTCCCAGCCTGGGCAGGCAATCTGCACCCTCAGGTTGCTGTAGCGATGCAACAGCAGCAGGCGCATCAGTGGGTTGCGCCAAGCTCGGCCCGGTGCCGCACCGTACCCCTCCATCAGAGCGTCACAGCGTTCGGCATGGCCCGCCGCCAGAAAGCACAGCGGGCCCAGCCAGTCGTACTCGCGTGGGCCCACGAGCCCATCACCGAAATCGAACATGCCGACGATGCCCCCGGCGCCATGGAGAAGGTTCATCGGCGTGTACTCGCCCGTCAGGATGACGCTGGGCCCGGCAGGCACTTCACCCGCCACGAAGGGCTCCAAC
>NZ_JBFUGE010000620.1:0-3429 GCF_056403075.1 Ideonella sp. P3_A4
GGCTCCGTTAGGCCAGCAACAACGGTCAGCCCACCCACCGCCGCGCGTTGCGGAACATCCGCATCCACGGACTGACCGTGGTGATGTCGCCGTTCGTCCAGCTCATCTGCGCGTGGCGGAAGACGCGCTCGGGGTGTGGCATCAGCGCGCTGAAGCGGCCGTCGGCCGTGGTCACCGCGGTCAGGCCTTCGGGGCTGCCGTTTGGATTGAACGGGTAGACCTCGGTTGGCGCGCCGTGGCCGTCGACGAAGCGCATCGCGCGGTGCACCCGGGTCGCGTTGCCGCGCTGCGAAAAGTCGGCAAAGCCTTCGCCGTGGGCGACCGCGATCGGTGCGCGGCTGCCGGCCATGCCGGTGAAGAAGATCGACGGGCTGTCCAGCACCTCGACCATCGCCAGCCGGCCTTCGAACTGCTCGCTCTTGTTGCGGACGAACTTCGGCCAGTCCTGCGCGCCGGGGATGATCGGGCTGAGCGCCGCCATCATCTGGCAGCCATTGCACACGCCGAGCGCAAAGCTGTCGCTGCGGGCGAAGAAGGCAGCGAACTGCTCGGCCAGCACCGGGTTGAACATCACCGAGCGGGCCCAGCCTTCTCCGGCCCCCAGCGTGTCGCCGTAGCTGAAGCCACCGCAGGCGATGAAGCCTTGGAACTGGTCCAGCCGTGCGCGACCAGCGTGCAGATCGCTCATGTGCACGTCGAAGGTGTCGAAGCCGGCCTTCGCCATCGCGTAGCTCATCTCGACATGGCTGTTGACGCCCTGCTCGCGCAGGATCGCCAGCTTCGGCCGGGTCTTGTTGATGAACGGCGCGGCGATGTCTTCGGCCGGGTCGTAGGTCAGGTGGATGTGCAGGCCCGGGTCATCGCCACCGGCGGCGGCGTGTTCGCTGTCGGCGCCCACCGGGTTGTCGCGCATCCGGCTGATGCGCCAGCTGACGTCGTCCCAGGCCTGGTGCAGCTCGCGTAAGGGGGCGCTGAACTGGGCCTTGGCGTCGCGCCAGACTTCGACCACCTGCTTGTCGTTGGTCTTGCCGACGACATGGCTCAGGGTCGACAGGCCGTGGGCGCGCAGCGTGGCTAGCACCGCATCGCGATCGGCTGTCTTGACCTGGACCAGCGCACCCAGCTCTTCGTTGAACAGCGCCTTCAGTGTCAGCTCATCGCGGCGGCCGCTGACCTGGCTGGCCCAGTTCTTCGAGTCGCCCATCTCGGCACGGCTGTCGCTGATGCCATCGCCCTCGGTGACCAGCATGTCGACGTTCAGGCTGACACCGCGGTGGCCGGCGAAAGCCATTTCGCAGGCAGCCGCCCAGAGGCCACCGTCGGAGCGGTCGTGGTAGGCCAGCAGCTTGCCTTGGCCACGCAGTTCATTGACCGCCGCGACCAGCGACTTCAAGCGCGCCGCGTCGTCCAGATCGGGCACCGCGTCACCAAACTGCTGCAGCGTCTGCGCCAGGATCGAGCCGGCCATGCGGGCCTTGCCGGCGCCGAGGTCAACCAGGATCAGCGTGGTGTCGCCGTCTTGCAGCTGCGGCGTCAGCGTGCCGCGCACGTCGTCCAGCGTAACGAAGGCGGTGACGATCAGCGAGACCGGGGCGACGACCTGCTTCTGCACGCCGGCGTCTTGCCAGCGGGTGCGCATCGACAGCGAATCCTTGCCGACCGGCACGCCGATGCCGAGCGCCGGGCACAGCTCCATGCCGACGGCCTTGACCGTCTCGTACAGCGCCGCGTCTTCACCCGGTTCACCGCAAGCGGCCATCCAGTTGCAGCTGAGCTTGACGTGCTCGAGCGTGATCGGCGCGGCCAGCAGGTTGGTGATGGCTTCGGCCACCGCCATGCGGCCTGAGGCCGGCGCGTCCAGCGCGGCCAGCGGCGTGCGCTCGCCCATGCTCATCGCCTCGCCGCGCAGGCCGCTGTAGTCGGCCAGCGTGACCGCGCAATCCGCCACCGGCACCTGCCATGGGCCGACCATCTGGTCGCGGTGGTTCAGGCCGCCGACGGTGCGGTCGCCGATCGTCACCAGGAAGCGCTTGCTGGCCACGGTCGGGTGGCGCAGCACGTCGAGCGCTGCCTTCTTCAGCTCGACGCCAGTCAGGTTCAAAGGCGCCAGTTCACGGGCGACACGGGTCACGTCGCGCTGCATCTTGGGCGGCTTGCCCAGCAGCACGTCCATCGGCATGTCGATCACGCGCTCGCCGCCGGGGCCGTCTTCGAGGATCAGCTCCTTGTCGTCGGTGGCGACACCGACGATCGAGAACGGGCAGCGCTCGCGCTCGCACATCTGCTCGAACAGCGGCAGCAGGTCGGGGTTGACGGCCAGGACGTAGCGCTCCTGGCTCTCGTTGCACCAGATTTCCTTCGGCGCCAGGCCGGTTTCTTCCAGTGGCACTTTGCGCATGTCGAAGCGCGCGCCCTTCTCGGCCCCGTCGACCAGTTCCGGGAAGGCGTTGCTGATGCCGCCAGCGCCCACGTCATGGACTGCGACGACCGGGTTGTTTTCACCCAGCGCCCAGCAGTGGTTGATCACCTCTTGCGCCCGGCGCTGGATTTCGGGGTTGCCGCGCTGCACCGAATCGAAATCGAGCGCGGCAGTGTTGGTGCCGGCCGCCATCGAGCTGGCGGCGCCACCGCCCATGCCGATACGCATGCCCGGGCCGCCCAGCTGGATCAGCAGCGTGCCGGCGCCAAAGGGCAGCTTGTGGGTCTGGCCGTCGCTGATGGTGCCCAGGCCGCCGGCGATCATGATCGGCTTGTGGTAGCCGCGGCGAATGGCGTTGGCGCCCTCGCCCAMCGTCTGCTCGAAGACGCGGAAGTAGCCGCCCAGTGCGGGCCGGCCGAACTCGTTGTTGAAGGCAGCGCCACCCAGCGGGCCTTCGGTCATGATTTGCAGCGGGCTGGCGATGTGCTCGGGCTTGCCGTAGGGGCTGGTTTCCCAGGGTTCGTTGGTGCCCGGCAGGTTCAGGTTCGAGACCGAGAAGCCGGTCAGGCCGGCCTTGGGCTTGGCGCCGCGGCCGGTGGCGCCCTCGTCGCGGATCTCGCCGCCGGAGCCGGTGGAAGCGCCCGGGAACGGCGAAATCGCCGTCGGGTGGTTGTGCGTTTCCACCTTCATCAGCACGTGCGCCGTTTCCTGGCGCGCGCCGTACTTCGGCGCGTTGGTGAAGCCTTCGGGCAACCAGCGCTCGACCGGGCCGCCTTCCATCACCGCCGCGTTGTCGCTGTAGGCGACGATGCTGCGCTGCGGGTTGGTCTTTTCGGTGTGGCGGATCATGCCGAACATCGACAGCGGCTGCTTTTCGCCGTCGATCGTGAACTCGGCGTTGAAGATCTTGTGGCGGCAGTGCTCGCTGTTGGCCTGCGCGAACATCATCAGCTCGACGTCGGTCGGGTTGCGCTTCAGCCCGGTGAAGGCGTTGACGAGGTAGTCGATCT
>NZ_JBFUGE010000621.1:0-3417 GCF_056403075.1 Ideonella sp. P3_A4
GTACTTGACCGTCACACCGTCCTTGCTCTTCTCGACGCCGGTGATCTTGACGCCCAGTTCGATCTTCAGGCCTTGCTTCTTGAAGACCTTGGCCGCCTCCTTGGCCACGCCTTCATCGGCCGCGCCCAGGAAGGCCGGCAGCGCTTCGAGGATGGTCACGTCCGAACCCAAACGGCGCCAGACTGAGCCCATCTCCAGGCCGATCACACCCGAGCCGACGACACCCAGCTTCGTCGGCACGCTCGGGATGCGCAGCGCACCGTCGTTCGACAGGATCAGGTCTTCGTCGAACTCGGCGCCCGGCAGTTGGCGCGGGTTCGAGCCGGTGGCCAGGATCACCTGTTTGGCAAACAGCGTTTCTTCAGCCGCGCCAGCGACCTTGATCTCGTAGCCACCGTCCTTGGCCGCGACAAACGAACCGCGACCGTGGAAGAAGCTGACCTTGTTCTTCTTGAACAGGTACAGGATGCCGTCGTTGTTCTGCTTCACGACGGCGTCCTTGCGGCTCACCATCTTGGCCACGTCGATCTTCAGGTCCGACAGGCCGATGCCGTGGTCAGCAAAGTGATGGCCGGCATGCTCGAAGTGCTCGCTCGACTGCAGCAGCGCCTTCGAAGGAATGCAGCCGACGTTGGTGCAGGTGCCACCGGGGGCGGGGCCGCCCTTGTCGTTCTTCCACTCGTCGATGCAGGCGGTGTTGAAGCCGAGTTGCGCAGCGCGGATCGCGGCGATGTAGCCGCCCGGGCCACCGCCGATGACGATGACGTCAAATTGTTTGGACACTTGATCTCTCCAGTCTCGACCCGCGTACCGCCAGCCGAATCAATAGGGGTGACTGAACGTGCGCAGGAACCGTAGCGAGCGGCCCGAAGTAGCGACGAGTAGCGCAGCCGTACTCCCGTACGGCGAGCAACACAGGCGCTAGATCGGGTCGCGCAGTAGGTTCATGCGTGCGTTCAGATGTCGAACAGCAGGCGGGCCGGGTCTTCCAGCGCTTCCTTCATCGCGACCAGGCCCAGCACGGCTTCGCGGCCGTCGATGATGCGGTGGTCGTAGCTCATCGCCAGGTAGTTCATCGGGCGAACGACGATCTGGCCGTTCTCCACCACCGCGCGGTCCTTGGTCGCGTGCACGCCCAGGATGGCCGACTGCGGCGGGTTGATGATCGGCGTCGACAGCATCGAGCCGAAGGTGCCGCCGTTCGAGATCGAGAAGGTGCCGCCGGTCAGCTCTTCGATGCCCAGCTTGCCGTCCTTGGCCTTCTGGCCGAACTCGGAGATCTTTTTCTCGATCTCGGCGAAGGTCATCTGGTCCGCATTGCGGATGACGGGCACCACCAGGCCGCGCGGCGAACCCACCGCGATGCCGATGTCGAAGTAGCCGTGGTAGACGATGTCGTTGCCGTCGACCGACGCGTTCAGCACCGGGTACTTCTTCAGCGCGTGGACCGCGGCCTTGACGAAGAAGCTCATGAAGCCGAGCTTGACGCCGTGCTCCTTMTCGAACTTCTCCTGAAACTTCTTGCGCATCTCCATCAACGGGGCCATGTTGACCTCGTTGAAGGTGGTCAGGATGGCGTTGGTCGATTGCGACTGCACCAGGCGCTCGGCGATACGGGCACGCAGACGCGACATCGGCACGCGCTGCTCGGCGCGGTCACCCAGGTTCGGACCAACCGGCGCGGCCACGGCCGGCAGCGCTGCCTTGGCGACCGGTGCGGGCGCCGCGGCCGGTGGCGGCGGTGCCACGGTCTTCGCGGCACCGCCAGCGATCGCGCCCAGCACGTCGCCCTTGGTCACTCGACCATCCTTGCCGGTGCCCGGAACCGAGCCGGTGGCCAGGCTGTTGTCGGCCATCAGCTTGGCTGCGGAGGGCATCGCCACGTCGGACTTGCTGCCACCAGCAGCAGCGGGCGACGGTGCCGGCGGCGGCGGAGCCACCACGGCGCCAGCGGGCGCGGCGGCGCTGGCCTTGCCTTCGGTGTCGATCTTGGCGATGACCTGGTCACTGACCACGGTGCCGCCGTCGGCGACCACATGCTCTGCCAGCACGCCATCGGCCGGTGCCGGCACTTCGAGCACGACCTTGTCGGTCTCGATCTCGATCAGGATCTCATCCATTGCCACGGCTTCGCCGGGCTTCTTCTTCCACTGCAGCAGCGTGGCTTCGGCCACCGATTCGGAGAGCTGCGGGACCTTGACTTCTACGATTGCCATGATGTGTCTCTTGTGCGTGCGCTGCGGCGCGCCGCGTGAACTTCACGCAGCGCGCCGCGCTGATCAATGCTTACTTTGAGAGGACGAAGCCTTTGAGCTTGCCGAAGGCCTGGTCCAGCAATGCTTTCTGCTGGTCCTGGTGCAGGTGGGCATAACCCACCGCCGGCGAGGCCGAGGCCGGGCGGCCGGCGTAGCCGAGCTTCTGGCCGTCGAGCATGTTCTCGTGAATGTAGTGCTGCACGAAGAACCAGGCGCCCTGGTTCTGCGGCTCGTCCTGACACCACACGATCTCGGTCGCACTCGCGTACTTCTTGATCTCGGCCGCAAACGCCTTGTGCGGGAACGGGTACAGCTGCTCGACGCGGATGATCGCGACGTCGGCCGACTTCTTCTCTTCGCGCTTCTTGACCAGGTCGTAGTAGACCTTGCCCGAGCAGGCGATCACGCGCTTGACCTTGGCGGCATCGATGTCGGCGTTCTGCTCGCCGATCACCGTCTTGAACTCACCCTTGGTGAACTCGGTCAGCGGCGAGGTCGCGTCCTTGTTCCGCAGCAGCGACTTCGGGGTCAAGATGACCAGCGGCTTGCGGAACATGCGCACCATCTGGCGGCGCAGCAGGTGGAAGATCTGGCTCGCCGATGTCGGCTGCACGACCTGCATGTTGTTGTCAGCCGCCAGCTGCATGAAGCGCTCCAGGCGCGCCGAACTGTGCTCGGGGCCCTGGCCTTCGTAGCCGTGCGGCAGCATCAGCGTCAAGCCGTTGACGCGGCCCCACTTGACCTCGCCCGAGGCAATGAACTGGTCGATCACGACCTGCGCACCGTTGACGAAGTCGCCGAACTGGGCTTCCCAGATCACCAGCGTGTTCGGATCAGCCGACGCATAGCCGTATTCGAAGCCGAGCACGGCCTCTTCCGACAGGATCGAGTCGATCACCACGTACGGTGCCTGGTTCTCGGCCACGTGCTGCAGCGGGGTGTAGATGCCCTCGTCGAACTTCTCGCGGTTCTGGTCGTGCAGCACCGAGTGGCGGTGCGTGAACGTGCCACGACCACAGTCTTCGCCCGACAGGCGCACCGGGTAGCCCGAGGCCACCAGCGACGCGTAGGCCAGGTGCTCGCCCATGCCCCAGTCGACATTGACCTCACCGCGGCCCATGGCCGCGCGGTCGGCAATGACCTTCTCGACCAGCGGGTGGAC
>NZ_JBFUGE010000622.1:0-3410 GCF_056403075.1 Ideonella sp. P3_A4
GGGTCTGGCCTTGGGTCCGCGCGTCGGCGGCATTCGAAACAATGCTCTGGATGGCGGCCGTGCCGGCAAAGCCGAGCAGGTTGGCCGCGATCACCGCGTACATCATCCAGCCTTCGCTCGCAGCGCCCCAGGCCAGGAAAGCGAGCGTCGACGACATCAGGCCCATCACCGCCAACCGGCGCGCCGAGAAGCGCTTGAGCAACCGCCCCAGCAGCAGACCTTGCACCAGGGCCGACATGATGCCGACCGCGAACAGCGACCAGCCAGTTTCCAGCGGGCCCCAGCCGAACTTCAGGTCGGTGTAGAGCACCCAGGTCATGTGCAGCGTGAACTGCGCCAGGCCCGACAGGCCGATCACGCCGACCAGCAGCCCGATACCCTGCAGTTGCGCCAGCCCTGCCAGCGCACTGACGGGGTTGGCGCGCTTCCACTCGAAGGGCCGGCGCCGGTCGGCCGGCAGCGACTCCGGCAGCACCAGCGCGCCATAGACGCAATTCACCAGCGCCAATGCACCCGCTACATAGAACGGCAGGTGCAGGTCGATGCCGCCAAGCATCCCGCCCGCGGCCGGGCCCAGGATGAAGCCGATACCGAACATCGCGCCCAGCAGGCCGAAACGCTTGGCGCGCTGATCTGGCGGCGAGATGTCGGCCACATAGGCGTTGGCCACGGCAATGTTCGCTTGCATCGCGCCACTGAACAGGCGCACCACGATCAGCATCCACAGCGCCGAGGCCATGGCCGTGACAAAGAAGCTCAATGCCAGGCCGCTGAAGCCGATCAGCAGCACCGGGCGCCGGCCAAATCGGTCGGACAGCGCCCCCAGCACCGGCGACCCGAAGAAGTTGGCGATGCCGAAGGCGAACGCGACCACGCCGAACCACAGCGTCTTGTCGGTCGCCGAAGTGGTGAAGGTGCCCACCAGATGCGGCAGCACCGGGATGATCAGACCGATCGCGACCATGTCGATCAGCACCGTCAGCATGATGAACGGCATCGCGGCTTCGCGGCTCTTGCCGGTGGACGCGGGTTCAGATGTGGTCATTGCTGGAAATTGGTGGTGAAAAAGACAGCGCCCGGCATGTCGGGCCGGGCGCTGTTCATCGGGCGGAGGCTCGGTCGCCGCCGGGCCGCCTCGAAGTGACCGATCCCCTTCGGGGGGACCGACGCTGCGAGCGGCGTTGAGGAAACCATCACTCCAGGCGGTAGTTCGGCGCTTCCTTGGTGATCTGCACATCGTGCACGTGGCTCTCGCGGATGCCGGCCGAGGTGATCTCGACGAATTCGGCGCGTTCGCGCATCTCGTCCACCGTCGCGCAACCACAGTAGCCCATCGAGGCGCGCACACCACCGGCCATCTGGAAGATGATCGACACCATCGAACCCTTGTAGGGCACCCGGCCTTCGATGCCCTCGGGCACCAGCTTGTCAGCGTTCGGGTTGGTGGTCTCGTCGTTCTCCTGGAAGTAGCGGTCGGCCGAGCCGGCCTTCATCGCGCCGATCGAGCCCATGCCGCGGTAGCTCTTGTAGCTGCGGCCCTGATAGAGGATGACTTCGCCCGGCGCCTCTTCGGTGCCGGCGAACATGCCGCCCATCATCACGGCGCCGGCGCCGGCCGCGATGGCCTTGGCGATGTCGCCCGAGTAGCGGATGCCGCCGTCAGCGATCAGCGGCACGCCGGTGCCCTTCAGCGCCGTTGCCACGTTGTCGATCGCGGTGATCTGCGGCACGCCGACGCCAGCGACGATGCGGGTGGTGCAGATCGAGCCGGGGCCGATACCGACCTTGACGCCGTCGGCGCCGGCTTCGACCAGCGCCAGCGCGGCCGCCCCGGTGGMGATGTTGCCGCCGATCACGTCGACGTTCGGGAAGTTCTTCTTGACCCAGCGGACCCGCTCGAGCACGCCGTGCGAGTGGCCGTGGGCGGTATCGACCACCAGTGCGTCGACGCCGGCCTTGACCAGCAACTCGACCCGCTCTTCGGTGCCCTCACCCACCCCGACCGCCGCGCCGACGCGCAGCTTGCCGTTGGGGTCGCGCGCGGCGTTCGGGAAGGTGGTCTGCTTGGTGATGTCTTTCACCGTGAACAGGCCGCGCAGTTCCAGCGCGTCATTGACGACCAGCACGCGCTCCAGCTTGTGCTGGTGCATCAGCGCCTTGGCCTCGGCGAGCGACGCGCCTTCCTTGACGGTGATGAGCCGCTCGCGCGGCGTCATGATGTCGCGCACCGGTGCGTCGAGCCGGGTTTCGAAGCGCAGGTCGCGGTTGGTCACGATGCCAACCACCCTGCCGTCTTCCACCACCGGGAAGCCGGAGATCCCGTGCTGGCGCGACAGCTCAATCACGTCGCGGACCCGGGCGCCCGGGGCGATCGTGATCGGATCCTTCAGCAGGCCCGATTCGTAGCGCTTGACGCGCGCCACCTCGGCGGCCTGCTGTTTGGGCGACAGGTTTTTGTGGACGATCCCCATGCCGCCCTCTTGCGCGATGGCAATCGCCAGGCGCGCCTCGGTGACCGTGTCCATTGCGGCGGACACGAGCGGCAGATTCAGGAGAATGTTGCGGGAAACGTGGGTCGCCAGCGAGGTATCTCGGGGCAACACCTGGGAATACGCCGGTACCAACAACACATCGTCGAAGGTCAGCGCTTTGCCTAGAAGGCGCATGGGAAAGGCTCCAGACGCAAAAGCGGATTATACGGATGCACTCGGTTTCCTATGTCGCCCACGACCAAGCCGTACACTGGCGGCTTGTTGCAACACGCCTGTGGCCCCTCGGCCAGGGCCCCGTCGCCGCTACATGAAAACTATCGCTTTGTCGTTCGGACGCCTCGGTTTGCTGGCGTTGGTCATGGCGTTGGGCCACTCGTCGGTCCTGGCGCAAAGTATTTGGAAATGGCGCGACAAGGACGGCCGCGTCCAGGTCAGCGACCGCCCCCCGCCGGTGGAGATCCCGGAAAAGGACATCCTGCAGCGCCCTCACGGCGCCCGCGCGCCGATGCCGGACCCCGCGGCCAGCGATGCCGCGTCGATGCCCGAAGGCCCACGCGTCGACCCGACCCTCGAGGCCAAGAAGACCAAGGCCCAGGTCGACCAGGCTGCGGCCGACAAGGTCAAGAAAGAGGCTGAGCAGGCCAAGCGCAGCCAGGCCAAGCTGGAAACCTGCCAGCGCGCCCGCAACCAGCTGGCAGCGCTGGAAAGCGGCCAGCGCGTGGGCCGAATGAACGACAAGGGCGAGCGCGAGATCCTCGACGACGCCGGCCGCGCGGCCGAAATTGCCCGGTCGCGGAGCATTGCTGACTCGGCTTGCGGCGGGAATTGAGCCCCACGGCCCCCTGCCAGGGGCCTGCCTTGCAGGCCGCGCCGGGCCAGCGGCCCGGCCCCTCGGCAGGCATGAACAGTCCACTGGAC
>NZ_JBFUGE010000623.1:0-3387 GCF_056403075.1 Ideonella sp. P3_A4
GCCCTCGCCCGCACGTGCAGGAAATTTGTCCTCGAAGCGTAGCGCGAACTCGATGAAGCGCAGGTTCTTGCCATCGGGTTTGTCCTGCAGCACCTGCTGCAGCGCCTCCAGATCCTTGGCTGACGCGGGCATGGGCAGCGCGTGGCGGTTCAAGTCGAACAGGTAGAGGCTGGAGTGCATGGCGGGGGTTATGTGTTCTGGTGCCGCGGCCTGCGCCTGCAATGCACGGCGCGAATTCATTGTGGATGACGCTGGGCGCAAATATGCAGACGCCATGCCGAGGTCACCATGCCTCCACTCCCTCGGGTGCGGTGTGCAGCAATTGCCTCCACTTTCCGGAGTGAGTGGATCTTCGTCATCGCCCAGGGCGACGATGGCGTGGTCGGTTTCGGTGATCTGCCAAGCCGGGCGCATAGGGGCTCATCACAGATGCCCCAAAGTCTGGCTTTAGTATCTGGAAAAATATAAATTCCATTAAATGGGTATAAACGGTATAATGAAAATGTCACCGTGACATGCTTCTTCTGGCTGGCTATTGACGTCAACCGGGGTGCAGTTGGTGACCTTCTACATTTTTGGGCCGGCCAGGTAATAGCTAACCGAGCCCAAAAGTGCTCCCGCCGGGCGATTCAAGCCTGCAATCTTGACTGAACAACATTTCGCACAACGCCATTCCCATGGGCAAGTACGTCGTTTCGCCCGCGACACACCCAACCGACTGCGGCCGTTTTCGCGCCTCTTTTTCGGTACGCCAGGCTGAGGGCAACGGCGGTAGCCGCCGTGTGTTTCGCTTCGAAACAACCTTCGCCTCTAGCGAAGCTGCTCGGCTGTTCGCCGTCACTCAGGGCTGGCTGCGAGCATGCATGCCGCACCCCCCTGCGTGCTGACGATCTGGTCCCACCAGATCCCGTCCAAACTTCCCCCTCGCTGCGAACTCCCCATTCGCAAATTAGAAATTCGCATCCTGATGGTGCGCCAGTACCTAGAAAGGCTCGTCGATGAGCAACAAGATCTACGTGGGTAACCTGCCCTATTCCGTGACCGATTCCGCCCTGAAAAGCAACTTTGCCGAGTTTGGTAGCGTTTCCTCTGCCAAGGTCATGATGGACCGGGAAACCGGCACTTCCAAGGGCTTTGGGTTTGTGGAAATGGCTTCTGCCGAACTCGCCCAGGCCGCCATCTCGGCCCTGCACGGGATGTCCGTCGATGGACGCTCGATCGTCGTGAGTCTCGCCCGTCCCCGCGAAGCAAGCAGAGGTTCGAGCGGCTACGGCGCAGGTGAGTACACCGCAACCAAGCGTACGGATATCGGCTACGGCACGGGCGGCTTCGGCGGTGGTCGCTACTGACCCAGCGGCTCCCCGTGAATGACCGGCTCTCTTGAGTCGGTTTTTTTTTGCCCGACCCGGCGAACGTCAACTGTCGGGTCACGTCCGGGATTCACAGTCCCGGCCAGCAAGAGAGGGTCGCCGCTTGGACCGAGTCGCCCTGTAGCTACGCGACCCGCCTAGAACGCGTACTCCACCGCGCCCGACGCCGTCACCAGCACTTTGCCGCTGCCGAGCAACTCGGCCAACACCGCCTCGACGACCTGCGCATCGTGGCCTGACCCGATCCACAACTTGACCGAGGCGACGAGCCGCGATTTGCGCGCAGGCCGACTCTTGGTCTTCTTCAGGCTCGTCAGCACGTGGTCGAGCAGCTTGCTCACCGTGGTCGACGCGGTCAGTGCAGGTGGTGGGGCAGGTTTGGCCTTGGCTGCCTTCTTGGCTGCTGGCGCCTTCTTCGGTGTCGGTGCAGGCTTCGACGGTGCCTTGGCGACCTTCTGGGCCGGTGCCGTGGATGGCGTCGTCTTCTTGTCGGCAGCTGGCGCGGACTTCTTGGCTGCGGTTTTCTTCGCAGTCGACTTCTTCGCTGCGGCTTTGCGGGCTGGCGGGGTCGCCTTGAACTCGAGATGCCGCGCCGCGAAACCGAGCTCCATCGCGTGCTCCAGCATCGGCCGATAGCCCTTGTCGTTGGAGATGACGACGAAGCGCGCCTCCGGATGGCGCGCTGCGATGTAGCCCATGTAGAACGAGAGGTGAAAGTCCAGCGCGTTCTTGCCGGCGCGCGCGATCTTCACCGGCGTCGCACGGTCGCCGAACGAAGAATGCCGAGCGCCGACGTCCTTCTGCGTGGGCCCGTGGAAGAGCCACACGTCGGTCACTTCCGGCACCAGCGCACGCAGGTCCGCTTCGCCGGGCTGCACGTTTTCCCAGTCGACGAGGACGTGTGTCTCCACCGTCTCGGGTCCGGACGCGCCCGCAGGCAGTCCGGGCCGCAGTGGCGGATATTTCTTCGAGTTCTTGACGAGCTTGCGCCCCACGGCGCGCTTCAGGTCGACGCCCGTGTGGTCCGCGATCTGCACGAGGTAGAGCAGCACATCGGCCACCTCGTCCGCCACCTGCTCCTTGGTGACGTGATCGGCACAGGCCGACTGCGACTGCTCGGGCGTCATCCACTGGAAGATCTCGGCCAACTCAGCCGCTTCGACCATCAAAGCGGTGGCCAGGTTCTTCGGCGTATGGAACGACTGCCATTCGCGTTCGGCGGCGAATTGACGCAGCGTGGCCTGCAATGCGGTGATGTCCAACGTAGGCGCTCCTTGGGCGATCAGGCGACTTTGACACGACACGACATCGCGCTCGGGCTCGTGCATCACCTTGCTGTGACAATCCCCCATGGCCCAAGGTAAGCGAATTTCCGCCGAGATCGACGGCACGGCCCTCCAATCCATCAAGGACATGGGAGCAGCGGCGAAAGCGGCGCGCACGAAGGCGGGCGAGGGCCAGGCATCGGCGGCCGCTCGGCTGGGTGTTCATGTCCAGACCATCGCCAGAATCGAATCGGGTGAGCCGGGTGTCGCCATCGGACACGTGGTCGGGATGCTGGCGCTCTACGGCATGTCCGTGGAACTGCGGCAGGCAGGCGACCAGACTCCGTAGTCCGCGCGAAGTAGCACGCCAGGCGCTGCAGCGCCCATGAGAGTCAGGCTGGTCTGTGCAAGTCGCGCAGCCCATATCGGACGATGTGCGCGATCGGAACACCAACGTAAAAGATGTGCGCGAGCAGGCCGGCGACGATGCTCCACCCTTGCGGCAGTTTCCAGCCGGTGACGCCAGACAAGGGCACCACGACGAAGACCATGGCCAACCACGTCAGAACGCCATAGACGCTGCCCCACAGCCATGGCTGGGTGGCCAGGATCCGGAGCTTGTGAGCTGCCACCAAGTAGATCGCCGCCATGCCCGTCGTCAGGAGGAAGTGGCACAACAGCCCCACCCACGCCATCTCCGCGCCCCCTTGCATCGCACTTGGCCCCAGCAGGCCGCTGGCGATGTACTTCAG
>NZ_JBFUGE010000624.1:0-3384 GCF_056403075.1 Ideonella sp. P3_A4
GGCTGCGCCCGAGGGCATGAACGGGTCCGACCCGGTCGCGCCACCGCCGATCGCGGTGTAGACCAGCTTGATGTGCTTGTTCTTGATGACCAGTTCGCGCGCCTGCTCGGCTGCGGCCAGCGTCTGGCTGAAGGTGCTGCCCGGCGGCAGCGTCACCGTGACCTGGGTTTGCGACAGATCGTCAGGCGGCACGAAGCCTGTCGGCAGCAGGCCCACCAGTGCGAAAGACGCGACCGTGAAGCCGATGGCCGCCAGCGAGACCTTGATGCGGTGCTTCAGTGCCCACTGGGCCCAGCGCATGTAGATCGACATCCACTTCGGGTCGGCTTTCTCGGGCTGCGGCTTCAGCGTGTAGGCCGCCATCATCGGCGTCAGCATCCGCGCGACGACGAGCGAGAAGAAGACCGCGATCGCGGCGGTCCAGCCGAACTGGACGAAGAACTTGCCTGGCACGCCGGCCATGAAGGCGGTCGGCAGGAACACCGCGATCAGCGTGAAGCTGGTCGCGATGACCGCCAGGCCGATCTCGTCGGCAGCCTCCTTGGCCGCCTGGAACGGTGTCTTGCCCATGCGCAGGTGGCGCATGATGTTCTCGATCTCGACGATCGCATCGTCGACCAGGATGCCGACCACCAGCGACAGCGACAGCAGCGTCACGATGTTGACGCTGAAGCCCATGAAGTACATCGCGGCGAAGGCCGGGATCACTGACAGCGGCAGTGCGGTGGCCGAGACCAGCGTCGCGCGCCAGTCGCGCAGGAAGAACCAGACGACGATGATCGCCAGCAGCGCACCTTCGTACAGCAGCAGCATCGAGCCATCGTAGTTTTCGACCACCGGGTCGACGAAGTTGAAGGCCTCGGTGATCGTGATGTCGGGGTGCGCGGCCTTGAGCTTGTCGAGTTCGGTACGCACGCCATTGGCCACGTCCACTTCACCGGCACCGCGGCTGCGTACGATCTCGAAGCCGACGACAGGCTTGCCGTCCAGCAGCGCGGCCGAGCGTTGTTCGGCCACCGTGTCGGTCACCGTGGCGACCTGGTCGAGCCGGATGTGGCGGCCGTCGCTGAGCGCAACGTCCATCGCGGCCAGCTCTTCGGCCGACTGCACGGTGGCGATCGTGCGAACCGATTGCTCGGCGCCACCCACATCGGTGCGGCCACCGGCGGCTTCTTGCTGCGTCTGCTTCAGTTGGCGCGAGATGTCGGCCGCGCTGGCGTTCAGCGATTGCAGCTTCAATGGGTCGAGCGCGACACGCACCTCGCGTGACACGCCGCCCACGCGCGACACCGTGCCGACGCCGCGCACGCTGAGCATCGACTTCGCGACCTGGTTGTCGACGAACCACGACAGCGCTTCGTCGTCCATCCGCGCCGAGGCAACGGTGTAGGTCAGGATCGGTGTGCCCGCCAGCTCCATCTTGCTGATCACCGGGTCGCGCAGGTCGCCCGGCAGGTCCGAGCGCACGCGCGAGACCGCGTCGCGCACGTCGTCGACCGCTTGCTGCGTCGGCTTCTCGAGGCGGAACTCGACGGTGATCGACGCGACGCCGTCCTGCACGGTGGTGTAGATGTGCTTGACGCCCTGCACCGTGGCGACCGAGTTCTCGATCTTGCGCGCGACCTCGGTTTCGAGTTGCGAAGGCGAGGCCCCGGGCAGCGACGCGGTGACGATCACCGTCGGCAGGTCGATGTCCGGGAAGTTCTGGATCTTCATCCAGCGAAAGCCCATCAAGYCCACCAGTGTGAGCATGATGAACAGCAACACCGACGGGATCGGGTTGCGGATGGACCAGGTGGAGACGTTCATCATTGCGACTAACTCCTTACTGGCCTGGCGTGGCGGCCGGTATCGCGCCGCCGATCGGCGAGGCGGACTTGGCCACCGGCTTGGGCGCAGCCGCGTCGACGACACGCACCAGATCGCCATCAGCCAGGAACGCGCCGCCCGCGGCGACGACCTTGGTGTTGGCCTCGATGCCGCTGGTCACTTCGATCCGGTCGCCGACGCGGCGGCCGACCGCGACCTTGGTCTGCGCGACCTTGCTGTCAGGGCCCACGCGCAGCACATAGCTGAAGCCGTCGCGCAGCACGACGGCGCTTTGCGGCAGCGTCAGCGCCTGGCCACTGCCGATGTCGAATTCGCCGCGCGCGAACATGCCGGCGCGGGCGTCGGCCGAAGCGGGCAGGTCGACATAGATCAGCGCGTTGCGGGTCTTGTCGTCGACTGTTGGTGCCACCATGCGCAGCTTGCCGGTGATGCTGCTGCCGGTGGGCAACGCGACGTTGACGGCCATGCCGGCTTTCAGGCGCGGCAGGTCGCTCGACGGCACTTCGGCGCGCCATTCGAGCCGGCCCTGGCGGATCAGGCGGAACATCTCCATGCCGGCCGGCAACACGGCGCCGACGGTGGCGCTGCGCGACGAGATCACGCCGTTGTCGGGCGCCAGCACCTGGGTCTGACGCAGGCGCAGCTCTTGCACCCGGGCCATCGCCTTTTGCGCGTCGAGCCGGGCCTTGGCGGTGCGCTCGGCGGTCAGGTACTGGTTGATCTGCTGCGCGCTCAACGCGCCGGTGGTCGACAGCTCGCGGGCGCGTTGCGCGTTGGCCTCGGCCTCGGCCAAGGTGGCTTCGGCTTCGCCGACGGCGGCGCGAACCTGGTTCAGTTCGGCCTGCACGGTATCGGCGGCGAAGGTGGCCAGCACCTGGCCCTTCTTGACCACGTCGCCGACATTGGCGCGCACCTCGGCCAGGCGCAGGCCGTTGGCCTCAGTGCCGACGACAGCCTCTTGCCACGCGGCGATGCTGCCATTGGCGCTGAGCTTGGTGGCCAGCGTGGTCGTCTGCGGGCTGGTGGTGCTGACGGTCAGTGCAGCCTGCGCGGCAGAGGCGCCGGCGGCGGGCGCGGCCGGCTTGTCGGCGGCGTGGACGAAGGTGCCGAGCACGGCGAGGGAGGCGGCCGTCAGTGCGGCGGGAAGAATCCAGGTGGGGCGCTGTTGCGTCTTCATCTCGTGTCCTCTTTGATCTTGGTGTCGTGGTCGCTTCAGCGAGCGGCCATCGTGGTGGTGTCGGCCGGTTGCCAGCCGCCACTGGCCGTCGGGGTGTCCATCGGCTTCCAGCCACCGCTGGCCGTAGCAGTGGCCGTCGGCTTCCAGCCGCCACCCAGTGCGCGGTACAGCGTGATCCAGGCGGTCACGCGTTCGCGCTGCAGGTCGATCAGCTGGCTGCGTGCCAGCGCGGCGCTGCGGCGCGCATCTTCGAGTTCGAACAGGCTCGCCAGGCCGCCGCGGTAGCGCGCTTCGGCGGCGCGGAACGAGGCCTCGTAGCCATCGACCGCGACGCGTGCGTCTTCGCTGCGGGCGGCGCTGCTGTCCAACTGCACCAG
>NZ_JBFUGE010000625.1:0-3378 GCF_056403075.1 Ideonella sp. P3_A4
AGTCGGTCCCCATCCAGCTTCTGCCGCTGGCCACCGGCAGCGTCGAAGTGGGGCAGCAGTGCCTTCGCCGCCTCGATGCGAAGGGCCAGGTCCAGTCTGTCGTTGTTCATAACGTCGAGCAGGAAGCGCTTGGGATCCAGTGAGGGAGCCGTCTGCGCTGCATCATTCGATGCAAGCCCGGGCGCAGCCGGCACCGCGGCCGGCCCGAGCCGCTGCAACGCCAGTTCGAACTCCGCTGGCTGGATGCTCTTCAGCGGTGCCAACAACTGTGCCTGTCCATCGGGGTTGGGCGGCACATCGAGCCAGGGTTCGTCAACGAACATCGGCACAAGATCTGACGCGACAAAGGCAGACCACACGCCGCTGTCGGCCTGCAGGGCGGGGACCGGCCGGGCATGCAATGGCGCGCTCGCTGACGTGACATCCACCGCGGGCAGCATGGCCACGCGAACGGGCGCGATGTCGCCCAGATAGCTGCGCCGCAAGGCGTCGAGAAACGCCCCGGCCTGTGGCACTGGCACCGGCTCCTGGAGTGAGAACCAGAGCTGACAGCCATTGCTGCCATTGATCGCGATTGCCGGTGCAGGTAGCGCCAGATCAGCCTGAACGCCGCCCCAGACTGCCGAGAGCGCGACCCAATCGGCCGGCCTGGCCAGTTCCAGCACCATCGCCCGCACCCGCCCCTGCGCATCGACCAGGCCCCGAGCGTCGAGATCCGGGTCCTGGCGGGCGCCAGCCTGGGGGAGGTACAGGCGCTGCAGTTCCTGTTGCAAACGGTTCATGGTGAGGTTCCGAGGTCGACGGTTGGAGACAAGTCGACTCTAGTCGCCGTTGGCTGCAGACGTCGCGTGCAGAGCGTCCGCTGCCATCATGGCGACCATCACAGGGTGTCCCCGAACCCTGCGCCGCTCTCACGCCGCGTCATCGGCGCCAACGTACATGCGGTGCCGGCGCCATTTCGTGCCTTTGCGGTGCGCAGCGACAAGCCGCAGCACGTCGACGAGCCGACCGGCAGAGCGCGCCGTGTCGCGGCGGGTGGGTCGGATTCCAAGATCGCCGCATGAAATGATGCGGCATGCCACTCAGTCCCGAAGACCTGCAGCACATCGCTACGCGTACCTTGGCGCACTACGAGCAACACGCCCAGAGCTACTGGGAAGGCACGCGCGACCACGACGTCAGCCAGAACATCGCGGCACTGCTGCAGCACATGCCCGGGCCACCGCCCTTCGACCTGTTGGACTTTGGCTGCGGGCCCGGGCGCGACCTGCGCACCTTCAAGGCGCTGGGCCACCGCGCCGTCGGCCTGGAGGGGGCGCCCAGCGCGGCGGCGCTGGCACGCGCTCACAGCGGCTGCGAAGTGCTGGAGCAGAGCTTCCTGCAACTCGAACTACCCTCGCAGCGCTACGACGGTGTGTTTGCCAACGCCGTGCTGTTCCATGTGCCCCGCCAGGTGCTGCCACAGGTGCTACGACAACTGCAGGACTGCCTGCGGCCGGGCGGCGTGCTGTTCAGTTCCAACCCGCGCGGCGATGGCCAGGAGGGCTGGAGCGGTGAGCGCTACGGCGCATTCCACGACTGGCCCACTTGGCGCGCCCTGGTGACCTCCGCCGGCTTCGACGAGTTGGACCACTTCTACCGTCCGACGGGCCTGCCGATCGAGCAGCAGCCTTGGCTGGCGAGTGTGTGGCGAAAGCGCTGAGCCTTGCCGCTGTCGCATTGCGCATCTGGTGATCTCGCCGCTGCAGTGAGTCCAGAGGGCTGCGTTGGTGTAGCGGCCGTGACAGCGCCAGCCAACGACTGCTCTACGGCTGTCAATCTCGGCGGCCGGATACCCGCTTTGGGTCGACTCCGGACCTCCGTGACACGACCGTGCGCGCGGTCACAGTCGCTGGACGACGCGCACTGATTCGATCTTCAGCGTGAGGGGCTGGCTGGCCTCGACCTCCAGCGCGAGGCCGAGTGGCACAGGTGGTGCGAACGTGTGTTGCGCTTGGAGGCGCGAGGCTTGCTCTGATGGGGCCAGCGTCAGTGCGTGGCCGCCTACACGCAGCGCGATAGCCGGTGGTGCGTCGCCGGGTGTCAGCGTGGCCAGCACGAGTGCGCCGCCGAGTGGCAGAGGATTGAGTTGCGGTGATCGGGCCGCTTCGATCCAGCCGGTGGCTGCCGATCCAGATGCGGCGTGCAGCCACAGGCCGCTGCCTTCCTTCGCCGCCACGCGCAACCAGTAGCGGCCGCCTTGCAGGTCCATCGGCGGCCAGCGCAGGGCGATCCACGCCGCGGCCGGGGTGTCGGCGCTGATGTTCGCTTCGATCAATGCGGGCAGCGCTGGGCGGTCGCCAGCGTCGGTGCAGAGTTGGACCGCCCAGGTCGCCTGGTCGGATAAGGGGTGCCAGGGCAGGGTGATGCCGGACAGGCGCAGTGGCGTGGCAAGGTCGAGCGCGCGCACGATGCGCTGGTCGGGGCCGAGGAGGGTGCCGGTGCGGCCGTCGCCGGGGAGGGGGCTCGAACCCAATGCTGCACTACCGGCGTCTCCACCGGGAGTGGCCGAGACGGTGATCTGCTCGACGGGGCCAGTGGGCGGTGTCCAGTTGACGGCGAGGGTTTCGCTGCGAGTGCCGCTGAATTTCAGCGTTTGAGGTGATTCGAACAGTTCAGTCTCGGCGACGAGGGCGAGCGAGATCGCCTGGACGGTGATGCGGCAAGGTGCATCGCTTTCGAGATCGAGCCGCAGCACCAGGTCTGTGACCGGCTCTTCCTTGGGGTTCTGGTTGGCGGCCAGGCAATGTTCCAGCGCGGGCGCCCAGGCCTTGGTTGGCGCGTGGGTGGGCAGGGTCTGTGCGCTGGTCTGTTCGCCAGGTCGCAGTTCGAGCCAGAGCGTGTCGTCCGGTTTGCCGCCGCTTCCCGGGCGCACCAGGCGCATGCGTGGGCTCGTCGGCTTGCCTGCAAGGCGCAGCGCCTTCAGCACGCCGTCGCGACGGACCTGGGAAATCAGCGCGATGCTGTCGATGACGCCATCCACCACGCCGTCGATGATGCCAACGTTGCTTTGCGTGCCGACGCCCTTGGCACTCTTGGCCAGCACGCGGGCTCGCGGTGCCTGTTCGAACCGAAAACGGTCCTGGTCTTCGATGAACTGCGGCAGCTTCAGCGCATAGGCTATGCCCGAAGGCGGATCTGGCAGTCGTGCATTCAGTGGACCGGTGACCAGCGCGTCGTCGGCCACGGCATCACCGTCGCGCCGATGCAAGTCGAAATTGAAGCTGCGCGTGCCAACCAGTTGGACGATCGGCAGCGGCAGGGCCAGGGCAAGGTGCAGGTAGTCGCCTGACAACGTGCACTCGGGCATCCAGGTGGTGTCGCTGGTCGCCGCATCGA
>NZ_JBFUGE010000626.1:0-3361 GCF_056403075.1 Ideonella sp. P3_A4
TGGCTGCCTTGATCAACAGCGCCAGGTCCTGGCCCCAGTTGCCGGTGATCACCGTGTCGGCACCGCTTTGCTTGATCTTGGCGACGTAAGGCGCGAAGTCCTTCACCTGGCCCAGTGGGTGCAACTCGTCACCCACCACCTGCACGGCCGGCGTCTTGCGGGCGATGATCTCTTTCGCATAACGCGAAACCTGCTGGCCATGGGCGTAGTTCTGGCCGATGATGTAGACCTTCTTCACCGTCGGGTCCTCCGACATCGCGGTGACCATCGCCTCCATCTTCATCGAGGTGTCGGCATCGAAGCGGAAGTGCCAGAAGCTGCACTTGTCATTCGTCAGCGAAGGATCAACCGCCGCATAGTTGAAGAACACCACCTCTTTGCCGGGGTTGCGCTCGTTGTGCTTGTTGACCGCGTCGAGGATCGCCGCCGCGGCGCCCGAGCCGTTGCCTTGCGCCACGTAGCGGAAGCCCTGGTCGATCGCGGCCTTCAGCACGTTCAGGCTTTCCTGCGGCGAGGCCTTGTTGTCGAAGGCCACCACCTCGTACTTCACGCCGCCCTTGGCACTGGCACGCTCGGCGGCCAGCTGGAAGGTGCGCAGGATGTTCTGCCCGATGTTGGCGAACGGGCCCGATTGCGGATCGATGAAGGCGATCTTCACCGTCTCACCCGCCTGTGCACAGGCCAGCCCCGCTTGCAGCAGCAGCGCCGCGCCCATCGCCAGAGACCAAGAACGTCGCGTTGCCATGATGTCTCCTAAGTGCTGTCCTGCAAGTGCAGACGGTAGCGGCGATTGCCTTGGGCCGGCTCTGGGGGTTCCCCGAACGGCGCTGTCGCCGGCGAGACAGCGCGGCCCTGTGACTCAGGCCGTCGGCAATCGATAGGCCTTGAACTGGTCTCGCAGCTTGAGCTTTTGCACCTTGCCAGTGGCCGTGTGTGGGATCTCGGCGACGAAGGCCACGTCGTCCGGGATCTGCCACTTGGCGATCTTGCCTTCGAAGAACGCCAGCAGCTCATCGCGCGTGACGGTGGAGCCGGGCTTGGGCACCACCACCAGCAGCGGCCGCTCGTCCCACTTCGGGTGTTTGCAGGCGATCGCCGCGGCCTCGTGCACGCCCGGGTGCGACATCGCGATGTTCTCGAGGTCGATCGAGCTGATCCATTCGCCGCCCGACTTGATCACGTCCTTGCTGCGGTCGGTGATCTGCATGAAGCCGTCGGCGTCGATGGTCGCCACGTCGCCGGTCGGGAACCAGCCCGGCTCGCCGTCGACCGTGACCAGCGGCGATTCGCCGGCATGGCCGAAGTAGCTGTTGATGACCCAGGCTCCGCGCACCACCAGGTTGCCGGCGGCCACGCCGTCCCACGGCAGCCCCTTGCCATCGTCGTCGACGATCGCCATGTCGATGCCGTAGATCACCCGACCCTGCTTTTCCAACAAGCGCTGCTGGGCCTCGCGCGGCAGCGCGTCTTGCTTCGAAGTCAGCTTGGACAAGGTGCCCAGCGGGCTCAGCTCGGTCATGCCCCAGGCGTGGATCACCTCGACGCCGAAGTCGTCCTGCAGCGTCTTCATCATCGCCGGCGGGCAGGCCGAGCCGCCGATCACCGTGCGCTTGAAGGTGCTGAACTTCAAGCCGTTGGTCTTCATGTAGGTCAGCAGGCCCAACCACACCGTGGGCACGCCGGCCGAGAAGCTGACCTTCTCTTCCTCGAACAGCTCGAACAGCGACTTGCCGTCCAGGTGCGGGCCGGGGAAGACCAGCTTGCAGCCGACCAGCGCGCCCGAATACGGCAGGCCCCAGGCGTTGACGTGGAACATCGGCACCACCGGCAGGATCACGTCCTTGGCCGAGCAATCCATCGCATCCGGCAGCGCCGAGCCATAAGCGTGCAGCACGGTGGAGCGCTGGCTGTAGACGGCGCCCTTGGGGTGGCCCGTGGTGCCCGAGGTGTAGCAGATGCTCGACGCAGCGTTCTCGTCCAGCGCCGGCCAGGCGTAGTTGCCGTTCTCGGCCTCGACCAGCTCTTCGTAGCAGCGCAGGTTCGCCAAGCCGGTGCTGGCCGGCATGTGGGCTCGGTCCGTCATCAGCACCAAATGCTTGACGGTCTTCAGCTCGGGCGCGAGCTTTTCGACCAGCGGCAAGAAGGTCAGGTCGAAACACAGCACGCTGTCGGCCGCGTCGTTGGCGATCCAGGCGATCTGCTCGGGGAACAGGCGCGGGTTGATCGTGTGCAGCACCAGGCCCGAGCCCGACACGCCGTAGTACAGCTCGAGGTGGCGGTAGCCGTTCCAGGCCAGCGTGGCCACCCGGTCGCCGCTGCCGCAGCCCAGGCGGGCCAGCGCCTGCGCCACTTTGCGTGATCGAGACTCGACCTGGGCCCAGTTGGTGCGGTGCAGATCGCCTTCCACCCGCTTCGAAACGATCTCGGTGTCCGCCGCGTGCCGAGCGGCATGGCGGATCAGCGACGAGATCAACAGCGGCATGTTCATCATCTGGCCGGCAAGTGCGGACATGGTGTTCTCCTGTCAGGGTTGATACGCATGATAGGCAGGCCCAGATGCCGATCACAGAGGGGTGAAGCCCTGATAGTCGCTGTCACCCGCACGACAAACCCGGGGCCCGGCCGCGCACCGGAGTGCTAGATTCCGACGGCCCCACCGCCTGAATCGCCGCCCCCCAAGCGCCCCGTGCCCAACCTGCCGCTTCCGCCGTTGCAACGCCGCAGGGTGCAAGCCTTGGGTGCGCTGGGCCTGTGGACCTTGGCGGCGGGCCTACCGTCGTGGGCGGCCGATGGCCAGGCGCTGGTGGTCGTCTACCCCGACATCGGCGAGCCTTTCCGCTCGGTGTTCGCCAGCATCGTCGAGGGCATTCGCGAGCAGGCCCGCCAGGCCGTCCCCGGCTATGCCGTTGGTGCCGAAACCTCGATGCCTGCGCTGGTCGACGAGTTGCGCAAGCGCGAGGTGCGGGTGGTCATCGCGCTCGGCCGCAGCGGGCTGAAGGTGGCCGAAGCGCTGGACCGCTCGGTCGGCGTCGTCGCGGGCTGCGTGCTGGCCGTTCCCGAGGCACAGGCCCAGGCCTTCACGGTACACAGCCTGGCGCCCGACCCGGCGCTGATCTTCGCCCAGCTGCGCCGCATGCTGCCCGCCGCCCGCCGGGTGTGGGCCGTGCACGATCCGCAGCAGAACGCCTGGTTGATGCGGCTGGCGCATGAAGCGGCCAAATCGCTGGGGCTGGAACTGGCGGCCCAGGAAGCGGGCGACCTGCAGCGCGCGACCAAGGCCTACCAGGACATCGTCGCCGCCGCCGAGCCGCAGCGCGATGTGCTGTGGCTGCCGCAGGACTCGACCACCGTCGAAGAAGCG
>NZ_JBFUGE010000627.1:0-3334 GCF_056403075.1 Ideonella sp. P3_A4
GAGCTGCACCGCGAGGCCAATACGCTGGGCTCGAAATCGTCAGCGCTGGAGCTGACCGGCGTTGCGGTCGACATGAAGGTCGCGATCGAACAGATGCGCGAGCAGGTTCAAAACATCGAATAACCCGTTGGCATGGAAACTCCTGGCAACCTCTTCGTCGTCGCGGCCCCCAGCGGAGCCGGCAAGTCCAGCCTGGTCAAGGCCCTGCTGGAGCTGGATTCGCACCTGTCGGTGTCGATCTCGCACACCACCCGCCCGCCGCGCGGGCAGGAGCAGCACGGCCGCGAGTACTGGTTCATCTCGCCCGACGAATTCGCCGGCATGGTCGAGCGCGGCGAATTCTTCGAATGGGCCGAGGTACACGGCAACCGTTACGGCACCTCGCGGCTGGGCATCGAGGCCCGGTTGATGGCGGGCGAAGACGTGGTGCTCGAGATCGACTGGCAGGGCGCGCTGCAGATCAAGCAGCTGTTTCCCTTCGCGGTGCTGCTGTTCATCCTGCCGCCCAGCTGGAGCGAGCTGGAACAGCGGCTGCGCCGCCGCGGTGAGGACCAACCTGAGGTCATCACCACCCGGCTGGCGAATGCACGGGTCGAAGTAGCCCAGGCCCGCCACTTCGACTACGTTATAATCAATAGCTTGTTCGAGACGGCGCTTTTCGATATGAAAACTGTCGTTCACTCGCAGCGGTTGAAATATGCGGCCCAGCGCCGCGCCAAATCAACCGTCTTCGCGGCACTCAACCTCGATTGACCACCGCGCCTGCTTCCAACGAGAAACCATCATGGCCCGTATCACCGTCGAAGACTGCCTCGCCCGGATCCCCAACCGCTTCCAGCTGGTGTTGGCCGCGACCTACCGCGCCCGCATGCTGAGCCAGGGCCACGCGCCCAAGGTCGAATCGAAGAACAAGCCGGGCGTGACCGCCCTGCGCGAGATCGCTGCCGGCGAAGTCGGCATCGAGATGCTGCGCAAGGTCCCGACCTGACCTGCCGCTCACTGTATTTGCCATCAACGGGCGCCTTCATGGCGCCCGTTGTGCTTTTCTTGGTGCGTAATCCGCGAAAGCCCCGATAAGCCCCGATCCGGGGCATCCGGGTGACATAGGCTAAATTCCACGGATGGGTATTCGCTCGTTTGCCGCCGAACTGCTGCCGACCGCGCTGCAGGGGCGGCCGCGTGCGCCGGCCAATGTGTCGCCGCCCAGTGCCGAGGTCAGCACCTTCGCCGGCCTGTCGTCCAAGCTGGGCCACCTGCCCAAGGGCGAGCTGAAGTCGATCCGCGACGCCTACAAGTTCGCCGACGAAGCACATCTGGGCCAGTACCGCGCCAGTGGCGAGCCCTACATCACCCACCCCATCGCAGTGGCCGGCCTGGTGGCCGACTGGAAGCTGGACGCGCAGGCCATCATGGCCGCGCTGATGCACGACGCGATGGAGGACTGCGGCATCACCAAGACCGAGCTGATCGAGCGCTTCGGCGCGACGACGGCCGAGCTGGTCGATGGCCTCACGAAGCTGGACAAGCTGAACTTCTCGACGCGGGAAGAAGGCCAGGCGGAATCGTTCCGCAAGATGCTGCTGGCGATGTCACGCGACGTGCGCGTGATCCTCGTCAAGCTGGCCGACCGGCTGCACAACATGCGCACGATGAGTGCGATGAAGCCGGACAAGCGCTTCCGCATCGCGCGCGAGACACTGGACATCTACGCGCCGATCGCGCACCGCCTGGGCCTGAACCAGGTCTACCGCGAGCTGCAGGAGCTGTCGTTCACCTACCTCTTCCCATGGCGCCACGGCGCACTGGAAAAGGCGGTGCAGCGTGCCCGCGGTTATCGGCGCGACATCGTCTCGCGGGTGCAGAAAGACGTCACCAAGGCTTTTGCCGAGGCGCGCCTGAAGGTCGAGGTGAACGGGCGCGAGAAGACCGTTTACTCGATCTACCGCAAGATGCGCGAGAAGCACGCCGGCTTCGCGTCGGTGAACGACATCTTCGGCTTTCGCATCGTCGTCGCCACCCTGCCCGACTGCTACCTTGCGCTTGGCGTGCTGCACCAGCTCTACAAGCCGGTGCCCGGCCGCTTCAAGGACTACATCGCGATCCCGAAGGCCAACGGCTACCAGTCGCTGCACACCACGCTGGTCAGCCCGCTGGGCACGGCGGTCGAGTTCCAGATCCGTACCGAGGCGATGCACGCGGTGGCCGAGGCTGGTATCGCGGCGCACTGGCTGTACAAGGTCGGCACCAAGGGCGGTAACCCGTCTGACGTGGCGCAGCGCCTGGGCGCACTGTGGCTGAAGTCGCTGATCGACATCCAGGACGAAACGCGCGACGCGGGCGAGTTCCTCGAACACGTGAAGATCGACCTCGTCCCGGACGCGGTCTACGTCTTCACACCGATGAGCAAGATCCTGGCGCTGCCGCGCGGCGCGACGCCGGTCGACTTTGCCTACGCGATCCACTCGGACGTCGGCGACCACTGCGTCGCGGTCAAGATCAACAGCGAGCCGGCCACGCTGCGCTCTGAGCTGCGCTCGGGCGACGTGGTCGAGGTGATCACCGCGCCGAACGCCCGGCCCAACCCGGCTTGGCTGAACTTCGTGCGCACTGGCCGCGCGCGCTCGAAGATCCGCCACTACCTGAAGAACCTCGAGCAGGAAGAGTCGCAGGCACTGGGCGAGAAGATGCTGTCGCAGGCGCTACGGCTCGAAGGCTTGACGCTGCCGCCACTCGAGCCCGCCGGCGCGGAGACCCTCTGGCCCGGCGTGCTGCGCTGGAGCGGCAACCGCAGCCCGGCCGAGCTGATGACCGACATCGGCCTTGGCAAGAAGATCGCGACCATCGTCGCCAAGCGCATCGCGCAAGACCTGCACGAACAAGGCCACAAGCCGGACGCCGTGACGCTGAGCCTGAACCGCTACAGCAACACCGATGGCGAGACCATGCAAGGCCTGGTCGTCATCGACGGTGCCGAGGGTGCCAGCGTGACGATGGCACCGTGTTGCCGGCCGATCCCCGGCGACGCGATCGTCGGTTACCTGGGCCGAGGCGAGGGGTTGACCGTGCACACCTCCGACTGCCAAGTCGGCCAGCGCCTGTACGAGCGCGACCGCGAACGCTGGATGCAGGTCGAATGGGCCGAGGAGCCAACGCGCGCTTTCGAAACGCAGTTGCAGGTGCTGCTGCACAACGGCAAGGGCGCATTGGCGCAGGTTGCGCAGGCCGTGAGCCGCGCCGAGGCCGACATCACCCACATCGACATGGGCGACGAACGGCCGGGCGAGACGGCCGACATGAAGTTGCTGGTCAGCGTGCGCGACCGGCTGCACCTGGC
>NZ_JBFUGE010000628.1:0-3333 GCF_056403075.1 Ideonella sp. P3_A4
CTGCCACGTCAGCGCATTGGCCAGGCCGATCTCGGCCATGACGCGCAGTTCGGCGTCGCCTTCGCTCACACAGCGCGACGCCGCGCCGCGGAACATGCGCTCGGCCTCGGCGTGCCGGTCCATCCGCGACAGCGTCGTGCCCAGGTTGATCTGCACCTTGCCCGCCGAGCGCTGGTCGCCGATGGCTTCGAAGCGCGACAAGGCGAGCTGGCCGACGCGCACCACCTCGTCCTGGTGGCCGAGCAGCAGGTGCGCCACCATTTGCGGCAGCAGCGTCTCGGCTTCGTGCCGCGCGTCGGCCAGAGCGGCGAATGCGTGGCACGCCGCCTCGAGCTGGGCCAGTGCGGCCGGCAGTCGCGATTCGGTGAGCAGCGCGATGCCCTCGACCCAGTCGCGCACCGGCAGCAGTGCCGCATGCACATCGGCCGGCGCATCGGTGTTCGCTTCGACCAACGCCGAGAGCGTGTCGGCCAGCACACGGGCCTGGGCGGGCTCGGTGTGCCAGGCTTGGTAGCAGGCCTCCTTGAGCCGCCACGCCTGGTCGAGCAAGGCGGGCTGCATCGTCGCTCAGCCGGGCGGCGGCAACTCGAACGGGGGCAGGGTGATCTCCCAGCGCTCGGTGCGCAGCACAAGCCGGCACTCGCCCGGTGGCACCGGCTCGAGGCTGAATTCGGCCTGGGCACTCCAAGGCTCATCGAGGCGCTGGTCGCCGCAAGTGAGCTGCACATCGCCGGGCCCGTCATCGCCCAGGCATTGGCCGTCGATGCGCCAGGTGCCGCGCACGGCGCCAGGCACCACGCTCAGCGCCACGTCGATGTCGTCGGCGCTGAACACCAGACGGCGCGCCGACGAGCCGCTGGTGCGCACCGGGCTCAGCGCCGTGCCGATCTCATCGAACGTGAGCACCGCGAGYAGCCGCTGCAATGGCGAAGGGGTGCCTGCACGCGAAGCTGCTGGGCGGCGCGAGACATCGAAGGCATCCATGGCCTTCTGGATCAGGTGCTCGGGTGCGTGCTCGAGCCCGCGGCTGCGGGCCAGCACCTCCTTGAGTGCCTGCAGATTGGCGTCGTCGGCTTCATGCATGGTCGTACCTCTTCATGCTCGGCTCACGCGCTCTCGAGAAGCACACGCAGCTTGCCCAGGCAGCGCTGGCGTGTCGGACTGAGACTGCCGGACGGCATGTCCAGGCGTTGCGCGATCTCGTCGTAGGACAGTGGTGTCTCGGCCAGGTACAGCCATTCGATGATCTGCCGGCAGCGCGGCTCGATGCGCTCAAGCCCGCGCTGCACCGCGTGCCAGGTCTGCACCTCGGCGAGAAACTCTTCGGGCAGCGGCTGGGTGTCGGCCACCAACTCGAGCGCGTCGTCGCCGGGGCCGTCGCGCCGAGCCGCATCTCGCCACACGCGCCAGGTCTCGAACTTGGCCGTGGTGACCAGCCACTCGCGCAGGCGGTCGGGTTGCTGCAGGCGATCGAGGTGCTCGAGCAGGCGCAAGAAGGTGGTCTGGAAGACGTCTTCGACCGCGGCGTCGGGCAGCCGGGCGCGCCTGGGGATGGTGTAGACCAGCGCCTCGTAGCGCCGGACCAGGACGCTCCAGGCAGCACGTTCCCCTGCGGCGCAGCGCCGGACCAGCTCGCCGTCCGTGATCTCGTTCCAGTCCACAGGGATCCCCCGGCCGGATTGCGTCCGGGCGATCATGCCACCAAGCAGGGCGAGAGTCGACCGGCCATATCCGGCGACTGGGATGGTGCACTGCACGCTGTCCATCGGGTCCTTTCATGGCGATCTGACGGCAACACCTCGGGGGCGTTCAGTACGCACA
Organism: Ideonella sp. P3_A4; assembly: GCF_056403075.1. Classification (NCBI taxonomy): domain Bacteria; kingdom Pseudomonadati; phylum Pseudomonadota; class Betaproteobacteria; order Burkholderiales; family Sphaerotilaceae; genus Ideonella; species Ideonella sp. P3_A4. The sequence goes on from NZ_JBFUGE010000628.1 coordinate 1,822, forward strand.
GAGCGCCGCGGGGGCGCAAACGTACATCGTGGTTGCCCCCTGGTTGGCACCTATCGGCGGGTACGAAGACGAGCGGTGGGCGCTCTGTGCAGGCAAGCACAACCGATGGAGGTGCACCATGAGAGCCCAAGCCATGAGCAGCGACGCTGGTCGCCTGCACGAACTGCGGTTCGCCTCGTTGTTCGACGGCGGCCGCGGCATCACGGTGCCTTGCGACGAGCAGGGCAGCGTGGACCTGGACACGATGAGCGAGCGGATGCGGATCTCGTACTTCAGCGCCAGGGCCCGCATGGGCCGCGATTTCGCCTACCCGATCGTGCGGCCGGTGTACGAGGGTCCCGACGCGGCTGGGCTGGCGGCTTCGGACGCCTGCTTTTCACGTGGCACGTACTAATCCGTTATCGGTGTGCTCTGTGTGGCAGGTGATGTCAGACAAGGCAACACCTGATCGGCGATACCCGCGCCAGCGGAGACGCCATCCAAGTCTCAACGATTATCCAAGGAGTTCATCATGAATTGCATCTTCCGGCCCATCGCCAGGATCACCGCCCTGCTGCTGAGCGCCAGCCTCGGGTCACAGGCCTTCGCTTGCCCGGACATCACCTTCAGCTTCGACAACAACACCGGCACGCGGATCCGCGTGAACCAGGTGCGGGTCCTCGACGCCACGACGGGGGTCGTGTCGACGGTGGGAACCGCCAAGGAATGCTTCGATACCTACACCTGCGTCACCCCGGCCGTCAATCTGCCCATGGTGATGGTCGGCGACAACATCTCGACCGTCTGGTTCCGCTACCGCGAATGGGTCGGTGGGGCCTGGGGCGGCAACATCTGGACGGCGGCGAACGCCACGGTGGTCCCGCAATGCGTTGACCATCGCAACTACGGCACTTGGGTCATCTGATGATCCAGCGAGCGGGCGCCCCAACGTCCGCTCGTTACCTGACTTCACGCCCTTGCGAGGCGCGGGGAAAGACAATCCCGCGATGACCCCATTGACGCTACCCGCCACCATCGACGTCGCGGCCTTCGACGCGCTGCATGACGAACCCGCGCGCTGGTGCGACGTGATCGCATCGATCGCCGCCGGCCACTCGGGGGCGTCTGTCAGGCAGGTCGAGGAAGGCACGGTATTGGTCGGCCTCGTGGGCGACGAGCTGGTCGTCAAGCTCTACCCGCCGTTCCTGCGCGACCACTGCGAATTCGAGCGGCAGGCCTTGGGCCAGTTGCAAGGGCGCCTGGGCGTGCCGACGCCTGCGCTGGTCGCCACGGGCGAGCGCGACGGCTGGCCCTACACCGTCATGACGCAGCTTGCCGGCGAGCCACTGACCGAGGTCYGGCCCGGGCTGCCGGAGGCGAAGAAGTGCAGCGTGCTGGCAGCCATCGGAAAGCTGGCGGCCGAGGTGCATGCGCTGCCGCCCGCCGGGCTCTTCGCACTCGCGCCAGACTGGGGCCAGTTCCTGCAAGGCCAGCGTGCTCGGTGCATGCAGCGCCAACAACGAACGCGCTTGC
>NZ_JBFUGE010000629.1:0-3332 GCF_056403075.1 Ideonella sp. P3_A4
CATAGGCGCTCATCGTCTCCAGCAGCCGGGAGAGCGGCGGATCTTCGCCGTTGACGCTGACCAGTGAGCGTTCGACCATCGCGGCCAGGCCGTCGACCACGTCCCAGCGCCCGACATGTTCGTCGGCGGTCAGCGTCACGGCCAGGTCGAGCGTGAAGCCGCCGGCGAACACGCCCAGCGCGCGGAACAGCCGCTGCTCCGACGCGCTCAACAGGCCGTGGCTCCAGTCCAGCGCATCGTGCAGCGTGCGGTGCCGCGCGGGGGAGTCACGGCGGCCGCGCGACAGCAGCGCAAAGCGCTCGGCCAGCGCGTCGTGCACGGCCCGCAGGCCCATCAGCGGCACCCGCGCGGCGGCCATCTCCAGTGCCAGCGGCAGGCCGTCCAGCTGTTGGCACAGGGCCGCCAGCAGTGGCAATGTGATGGGCGTCACCTGGAACCGGCGGTCGGCCTCGGCGATGCGCTCGACCAGCAGGGCCAGCGCGCCGTCGGGTGCGTCGGTGGTGGGCAGGGGCTCCAGGCGCAGCACCCGTTCGCCGCCCACCGCCAAGGGCAGCTGGCTCGTGACCAGCRGGCGCAGCGCCGGCGCATCACGCAGCCGCACGGCCCATTCGGCGCAAGGCTCGATCAGGTGTTCGGCGTTGTCGAGCACCAGCAGCATTGGCGCGTCGGGCGGCAACAATCGCAGCAACTGCGCCACCGGGGCGCCTTCGTCGAGCTGCCCGCCCAGCGCCCGGGCGATGGCACCCGGCACCTGGGCACCTTGCGTCAGCGGTGCCAAGTCGACCCACGCGCTGCAGCCCCGCCAGCGGGCCAGCGCCACGCGCGCCAGGCTGCTCTTGCCGACGCCGGGGGTGCCGACCAATGTGGTGCAGCCGCCGCGGTCAAGCAGTGCGGCTTCCAGTTGGGCGAGGTCGGCGTCGCGCCCGAACAGGCGCTGCGTTGCCGCACTCCCGGGCACTGCTGCGGTGACGGGCTCGGGCGCCGGTGCTGCAGCCGCTGGCTCGGCCAGCAGCGTCACGCTCAGGCGATAGCCGCGGCCGGGCACGGTGGCGATGGCGTCTTCGCCCAGCAATCGGCGCAAGGTGTTGATCTGCACGCGCAGGTTGCCTTCTTCCACCACCAGCCCTGGCCAGACGAGGTCCAGCAGCTCGCTCTTGGTGTGCAGGTCGGCCGGTCGGGCCGCCAACGCCATCAGCAGGTCCAGCGCGCGGCCGCCCAGCGCGGCGGGCTGGCCATCCACCAGCAGCCGGTACTCGGCGGGCCGCAGTTCGAAGCGGCCGCCGGGCCCGAAGCGCAATGGCCCGTCCGGTGCGGCGGTGCGTGCGGTGCTTGGCAACTCGGTCCTCTTGGCCGTCTGGGCAGTCTCGGCAGGCCCGGCGGGCGCCTCCGGCGTGGAGCTTACGGCATCGCCGCTGCGGCTCGCGACCCAGGTTTAACAACGTTAAACACCGGTTGAACGACTTCCGGGACCACGATCCGCACACTGCATTCCATCGCAACCGACCCGCCCCAAGGAGCCTGCCATGACCGAACCCGAAGTCTCCGTACCCGCCGTGATGCGCAACTACCACGAGGTGCTGCGCAACGACCTGTCCAAAGTGCTGCCGCGGCTGGCCGAGGCCGGTGACCTGGACGGTTTCGCGGCCGCATGGCGGGCCTACCAGACAGCGATCGCCGTCCACGCGGCGATGGAAGACGGTGTCGAAGGCGCAGGCGGCGGCAGCGCGGCGATGCTGGATCACTACTTCGACGGCGCCGCCGGTGCGGCCATGTTCCAGGCCGAGCACATCGACGAGCACGTCATGCAATGCGACGTGACCGACGCCATCCCGCGCGGCGCCGAGGCGGTGCGCGAAGCCTTCGCCGAATACCGCAGCTTCGCCGAGGCGCACCTCAAGCACGAGGAAGACATCATGATGCCGCTGGTGGCTCGCCTGCCGCAGCCCAAGGCACCGCTGTTTGCCGAATGGTGCGTGTCCGCTGGCATCGCTCACGGCGGCTTCGAACATTTCGTCGCGCACGGCGTGCAGTCGCTGGCCGCCCACGGCAGCACCAAGAACACGCCAGCCGGCGCGACCCGGGTGTTCGTGCATGCGCTGAAAACGGTCTGCACGCCGGCCCAATGGGCGCGCTACCTGCCTGTGGCTCGCAGCGCGGCTCCGCCAGATGTCTGGATGGCTGTGCTGGCCGAGGTTCCCAGCCTCGAGGCCTTGGCCGCTGCCTGAACCCATTTTCTTCCTGAACCCAGGCCACCCGCCGATGCCGCGCCGGGCCGGTGGCCTTCAACCTCAGCGCGCGCTTCCAGGAGCTTTCACCATGTCCCAGCGCATCAACGACATCGCCCCCGACTTCACCGCCGAAACGACCCACGGCACCGTCCGCTTCCACGAGTGGATCGGCGACAGCTGGGCGGTCCTGTTATCGCACCCGAAGGACTTCACGCCGGTCTGCACCACCGAGCTGGGCTACATGGCCAAGATCCAGCCCGAGTTCACGAAGCGCAACGCCAAGCTGATGGGCCTGAGCGTGGACCCGGTGGACAACCACCACAAGTGGGCCGCCGACATCGAAGAGACCCAGGGCCACATGCCCAAGTACCCGATGATCGGCGACCACGATCTGGCGGTGGCCAAGCTCTACAACATGCTGCCCGCCGACGAAGCCGGCTCGTCCGACGGCCGCACCGCGGCCACCAACGCCACGGTGCGCTCGGTGTTCATCATTGGCCCGGACAAGCGCATCAAGCTGATGCTGACCTACCCGATGACGACCGGCCGCAATTTCGACGAGATCCTGCGCGTGCTGGACTCGATGCAGCTGACCGCCAAGCACAAGGTCGCCACCCCGGCGAACTGGCAGCAGGGCGACGACGTGATCATCGCCGGCTCGGTGTCCGACGACGATGCCAAGAAGCTGTTCCCCAGCGGCTGGACGGCGCCGAAGCCCTACCTGCGCATCACCAGGCAGCCCGGCTGATCAACGAACCGCGCGGCGGGCGGCGTCCCGAGGCCGCCCGTTGTTGATCAGCCCAGGCGCGCCCGGTGCCGCTCGATCTGCGCCCGCGCCTGGTTGGGCGCGGTGCCGCCGATCACGTTGCGGGCGTTCAGCGAGCCGGTCAGGCTCAGCACTTCGAACACGTCGTCGCCGATCGAGGCATGGAAGCCCTGCAGCGTGGCCAGCGGCAGGTCCGACAAGTCGACGCCGAGCTTCAGGCCTTCTTTCACCGCGTGGGCGACGACCTCGTGCGCATCACGGAACGGCAGGCCCTTCTTGACCAGGTAGTCGGCCAGGTCGGTTGCGGTGGCGTAGCCACGGCGCGCGGCCTGCTGCAT
>NZ_JBFUGE010000630.1:0-3330 GCF_056403075.1 Ideonella sp. P3_A4
CGATTGCCCTGGCCCGTGAATACGAGTGCATCACCAGCCGTGAGCGCCTGGACGCCTGGCTCGACGTGTTGCGCGGCGCATCGCTGACGGCGATCGACACCGAAACCGATTCGCTCGACCCGATGCGCGCGCGTATCGTCGGCGTCTCGTTCGCCATCGAACCCGGCCGCGCCGCCTATGTGCCGCTGGCGCACGACTACCCCGGCGCCCCGGACCAGTTGCCGCTGGACGAGGTGCTGGCGCTGATGAAGCCGTGGCTCGAGGACGTGGCGGCGGCGAAGGTCGGCCAGAACATCAAGTACGACCAGCATGTGTTCGCCAACCACGGCATCGAGGTGCGCGGCTACACCCATGACACCCTGCTGCAAAGTTATGTGCTGGAAGCGCACCTGAAGCACAGCCTGGAAAGCCTGGCCGAGCGCCACCTGGGCCGGCAGGGTTTGAGCTACGAGCAGGTCTGCGGCAAGGGCGCGAACCAGATCTCGTTTTCGCAGGTTGACCTGGCACAGGCGACGACCTACAGCGGTGAAGACAGCGAGATGACGCTGCAGGTGCACCAGACGCTGTGGCCGCAGATCGAAGCCGAGAAGGGCATGCGCGAGATCTACGAGCGCATCGAGATGCCGGTCTCGACGATTCTCGAGCGGGTCGAGCGCCATGGTGTGTTGATCGACGCGGCCCTGCTCGCCACGCAAAGCCGCGAGCTGGCCGAGCGCATGCTGGCGCTGGAACGTGAGGCCTACGAACTGGCCGGCCAACCCTTCAACCTGGGCTCACCCAAGCAGATCGGCGAAATCCTGTTCGGCCGCCTTGGCCTGCCGGTGAAAAAGAAGACCGCCAGTGGCGCGCCGAGCACCGACGAAGACGTGCTGCAGGAGCTGGCGGCCGACTACCCGCTGCCGGCCAAGCTGCTGGAGCATCGTTCGTTGAGCAAGCTGAAGGGTACCTACACCGACAAGCTGCCGCTGATGGTGAACCCGAGCACCGGCCGAGTGCACACCAACTACGCGCAGGCGGTGGCAGTGACGGGGCGCTTGTCGAGCAACGACCCGAACCTGCAGAACATCCCGATCCGCACGCCTGAAGGCCGGCGCGTGCGCGAGGCCTTCATCGCGCCGCCGGGCCACAAGATCATCAGCGCCGACTACTCGCAGATCGAGCTGCGCATCATGGCTCACATCAGCGGCGACCCGGGCCTGACCAAGGCCTTCGCCGAAGGCATGGACGTGCACCGCGCCACCGCGAGCGAAGTGTTCGGCATCGCGCCGGACACGGTCACCTCTGAACAACGGCGTTATGCGAAGACCATCAACTTCGGGCTGATCTACGGCATGGGCGCCTTCGGCCTGGCGCAAAGCCTGGGCATTGACCAGAAGGCCGCGCGCAACTACATCGATCGCTACTTCGACCGCTTCGCCGGGGTGAAGCGCTACATGGACGAGACCAAGGCTCGCGCCGCCGATGTGGGCTACGTCGAAACGCTGTTCGGCCGTCGCATCTACCTGCCCGAGATTCGCGGCGGCAACGGCCCGCGCCGCTCGGGCGCCGAGCGCCAGGCGATCAACGCGCCGATGCAAGGCACTGCGGCCGACCTGATCAAGCTCGCAATGATCGCGGTGCAGGGCGCGCTGGACACCGAACAGCGTGCCACCCGCATGGTGATGCAGGTGCACGATGAACTGGTGCTTGAGGTGCCCGAGGCCGAGCTCGACTGGGCCAAGGAAGCGGTGCCGCGCCTGATGGCCGGTGTGGCGAGCTTCAGCGTGCCGCTGCTGGCCGAGGTCGGGGTGGGGGCGAACTGGGACGAGGCCCATTGAATGGAGCACCCGGTGGCGGAGTACCGCCACCACCCGCCGAGCGGGTAGCTCGGTGCTGCTGAAGCACCAGCAACCGGCGCATTGACACCTCGCCCGAGTGGGGTTCGCCTCTTGGCGGGCCCCATCTCTCGTGGTTTGCACCACCTTGGTGTTTACAAGCGTGTCAGCCCAGGCGCGGAACGTGCATGATGGCTCACGCCCGCGAAGAGGCACACCCATGTCCGACCCGTTCCACATCCTCTGCCTCAGCGCCCAAGCGCCGGATCTGGTGACCTCGGCCTTCGGGCCGTTCGTGGTCCAGGCCTGCACCAAGCTTGAGGAGCTGACAAATCAGCTGCATGTGCAGGCTTACGACGCGGTGTTGTTCGACCTGAAGCTGACCGGCGGCGCCGAGCGGCTGTTGCACTGGCCGGGGCTGCCGCGAGCGGTGCTGGAGTCGGCTGTCGTCGTGATCGGGCCCGAGCCCACGCCGGCTGTTTGCATGCGCCTGCTGCAGGCGGGTGTGCGCGATGTGCTGTCCAGTCGCGAGGCCACGCCCGAGGTGCTGGGCCGGGTGTTGCGCCTGGCAATTGAGCGCAAGCGGATCGACGATGCGGCGCGGCGCGCCTACAGCATCGACCTGACCACCGGCCTGCCCAACCACAACCAGTTGCAAGAGCACATGACGCACTTGCTGGCGCTGCGTGAGCGCGAGCCGGCGGCGATGGCCTTGATCGTGCTGCACCTCGATGGCTTCCGTAGTGTCGAGGCCAACCTGGGCGCCGAAGCGGCCAACGTGCTTCGCCGCAAGGCGGCAGTTCGGCTGCGTGCCTCGCTGCGGGCGAGTGACGTGGTGGCCTCGCTGGGGCCGGACATGTTCGCCGTGCTGCTGGCCTGGTTGGACACCGACGAAGACGCTGAGCATGTGGCCCGCAAGCTGCTGGCGGCGGTCAATCAACCGTTCCAGGTGGCGGGACAAGACGTGCCGGTTGGCGCGCGCCTCGGCATCAGCCAGTACCCGGGTCACGGCAAAGACGCGGGCGCGCTGCTGCGCCATGCGGTGAGCCAGGCCTCGGGCGGCAGCTTTGGTCGTCTGCTCGGGCAGGGTGCCGCGGCGAACGACGAGTCTTGAGCTCGGCCGCCGCGTCCTGAGCTACGCGGCTTTGCCGCGACCGCGCCACCAAACGGCGAACAGGCCCAGCAGGCCAACACCGCCCGCCAGCAGCCAGCCCCAGGGCAGGTCGTCTGCCGGGGGCGGGGGCGCCGTGACAGGCTCTTCGGTGTCTGGTCTCGAGAAGGGGTTCAATCCGACGTGGCCAGCCTCGCCCGGGTTGGTGTCCGCCGGGGTCGAAGCGGCAGCCCCTACCGCCATGGCCGGCAGGCCGGAGAGATCGGCGGTCTGCATGCCGGTGCGCCAGATCCAGCCGAGACCGCTCCACAGCAGGTAGGCGTCTTCGTCGTCATCCGATTCATTGGCCGGCCCGCCGGGCATGGGCTGCAGCTTCGGCTGGGGTCGTTCGGACCGACGATGTAG
>NZ_JBFUGE010000631.1:0-3326 GCF_056403075.1 Ideonella sp. P3_A4
GCTTCTTCATCTGGGGACTGCTGTTGCGAGCCGTCGGCCGACCCGGCAGCCCGCAGCGGGTCCCGCTGCTGGCGTTGTACGTCGCTTTCCTGGCCACGGCGATCATCGCCGTGGTCCCGCTGAGCCTCGCCATCCAGGCGCTACTGCGGCCATTCATGGGTCGCTGGCTGGCGGGCATTCAACAACGCTTCGAGCGGCCTTCGGGTTCGTCGACCGAACGCTGCTCGATTTATGACCAATAGTGTTTACCTGACGCGCACCAGCGCGTTTCTCCCGTTTGCGCCAGTCGGCAACGATGAGATCGAGGAAGTGCTCGGGCAGGTGGGCGGCAAGCCCTCGCGTGCACGCCGGATCGTGCTGCGAAACAACGGGATCCAGTCGCGCCACTATGCAATCGACCGGGCCACCGGCGAGCCTGCGATGACCAACGCGCAGCTCACTTCAGCAGCGATCCGTGCGCTGGGAGATATCGGCCGCGTGGATGGCCTGGCGACCGGCACGGCGACGCCCGACCAGTTGATGCCCAACCACGCGGTGATGGTGCATGGCGAGCTCGGCTGGCCCCGGCTGGAGGCCGTCTCGTGCGCCGGCATCTGCCTGGCGGGCACGGCGGCGTTGAAGCACGCCTGGATGACCGTGCGCTGCGGCGACGCCACGCGCGCTGTCGCGACAGGCTCCGAGCTGGTATCGCCCATGCTGCTCGCCCGCCATTTCGAGGCCGAGATCGAACACAAGCTGCAGGCGCTCGAGCGGCAGCCTGAAATTGCCTTCGAGAAAGACTTCTTGCGCTGGATGCTGTCGGATGGCGCCGGCGCGGTGCTGCTGGAAAACGAGCCGCGTGGCCCGTTGTCGTTGCGCATCGATTGGATCGAGCTGTCATCCGCCGCCCACCAGCTTCCGACCTGCATGTATGCCGGTGCCGAGAAAGGCGACGATGGCCAACTGCGCGGTTGGCTCACGCAGACGCCGGAGCAATGGCAGGCTCAATCGGTGTTCGCGATCAAGCAGGACGTGAGGCTGCTGAACGCCAACATCATCCGGGTGGCCGGCTTGGAGCCGTTGGCGGGCCTGATGAAGAAGCGGAAATTGCGCGCGCAGGAGATCGATTGGTTCCTGCCGCACCTGTCGTCCCAATTCTTCATTCCGTCGACCGAGCAGGGGCTGGCTGAGATAGGCTTTCATGTCTCGCGTGATCGCTGGTTCACCAACCTGACGAGCAAGGGCAATACCGGTTCGGCCTCGCCCTACATCATGCTCGACGAGCTGTTCCGCTCGGGCCGCATCAAGCCTGGCCACAAGCTGTTGATGTACGTGCCCGAAAGCGGGCGTTTCTCGAGCGGTTTCGTGCACATGGAGGCGGTGGCTGGTTGATGGATGCGAACAACGTTCCGCAAGAAGGCAACGCAACGCTGGATGGCCAGCGCAAGGCCGTGTATGCCCGCGACGAGAACGGCAAGCTGACGATCGTGRCTTCGCGCGGCTGGGAGGTCGAAGAGATCGTGACCCGTCAGGCGGTGGACGCCATGGCGCAGCAGGCAGAAGTGTCACGCGAGCGTGTGATCGCCGGCGTGGCTTCGCCGCTCGAATACTGGATGCACGCCCGGCGCATGGACGTGGCCTTGCTCGCCCAAAGCAGCGGCTTCTGGCAATGGCGGGTCCGCCGCCACCTCGAACCGCGTGGGTTTGCCCGCCTGAGCGAGGCCCAGCTTGGCCGCTATGCGCAGGCACTGGGCCTGACGACGACAGTGTTGCGCCAGCTGCCATGAACTTCGATCACCGCCATGCCGCGCACTGCGAGAGCGGCGTCGTTGCCAACCTGTTGCGCCACCACGGCCTGGAGATGTCCGAGAGCCTGGCCTTCGGGCTGGCCTCGGCGCTGTCGTTCGCGTACCTGCCGTTCATCAAGGTCTCGGGCCAACCGGTCGTGGCCTACCGCGCATTGCCGCGCGCGATCATCCGTGGCATGAAAGCACCACTCGATGCGCACTTCCGCTTCGAGAGCTTCCGCAGCGAAGCGGCGGGGCAGCAAAGGCTTGATGCGTTGCTGGCTGAAGGGCGTGTCGTCGGCCTGCAGACCTCGGTCTACTGGCTGCGGTACTTCCCGCCGGACATGCGCTTTCACTTCAATGCGCACAACCTGCTGGTCTACGGCAAAGAGGGCGACGACTACCTGATCAGCGACCCGGTCTTCGAGCAACCGGTGCGCTGCTCGTCTGCCGACTTGGCTCGTGCGCGTTTCGCCAAGGGCGTGCTGGCGCCGAAGGGTTTGCTTTACTACCCGCAGCGCGTCGAACGTCAGTCGGTTCAGCCGGCGGCCGTGCGCCAAGCCATTGCGCGCAACTGCCGGCACATGCTGGCGCCGGTGCCGATCGCCGGTGTGCGCGGCATGCGCTTTCTGGCCAGCCGGCTCGAGCGGCTGCCGGCCGGCGAGCCGGCGACGGCGGCGCTGATCGGCCACATCGTGCGCATGCAGGAAGAGATCGGCACCGGCGGCGCGGGCTTTCGTTTCATCTACGCTGCCTTCCTGCAGGAAGCGGCGGCGTTGGCCGAGCGGCCAGCGCTGGCCAGCTTTGCGGACCGGCTGACCGARATCGGCGACGGCTGGCGCGCCTTCGCTTTGAAGGCCGCGCGCATGGTCAAGGGCCGCGAACCAGTCTCGCCGCCTGCCATTGCCGCGCTGCTGCGCGACCTGGCCCTGCGCGAGGAAGCCTTCTTCCGCGAGCTGAAATCAGCCGTGCAATGACGCTGTCGATCGAGCGGGTGCGCCACCGTTACGCGGGTTCGCCGCGCTCTGCGCTCGACGGCGTCAGCCTGCAAGCCGAGCGCGGCGCCGTGCTGGGCCTGCTGGGGCCGAACGGCGCCGGCAAGACGACCTTGATTTCCCTGCTCGCCGGCATGCTGCCGGTGCAAGAGGGCGACATCCTGGTCGACGGCGAGCCGCTGCAGGCGCTGCGCGTGCGCAAGCCGACCCACATAGCGGTGGCGCCGCAGGAATACGCCTTCTACGCCACGCTCAGCGTGCGCGAGAACCTCGCCACCTTCGCGGCCGCCTGCCGCCTGCCGGCGGCGCGGGCTCGTTCCCGCATCGAGGCCTGCCTGGCCTTTGCTCAACTTGAACGCTTCGCTTCGACGCGTGCCGAGCGCTTGTCCGGCGGCCTGAAGCGGCGGCTCAATCTGGCGATCGCGTTGCTGGCCGAGCCGGGTGTGATCCTGTTCGACGAGCCGACCGTCGGCGTCGATCCGCAGTCGAGGGCCTTCATCCTCGACGCGATCCGCGACCTGGCCCGGCAGGGGGCGACGGTGGTCTACACCTCACACTACATGGA
>NZ_JBFUGE010000632.1:0-3326 GCF_056403075.1 Ideonella sp. P3_A4
CCCGACAGCTTCACCTACACGCTGACCGATGCGGACGGCGACGTCTCGACAGCCACCGTCACACTGAACGTGGGTTCCGTCGACGATCTGCCGAGCGCTGGCAACGACACCTTTGCAGCCACCGAAGACACCATCCTCAACGGCTCCGTCGCCGGCAACGACACGTTGTCCGGCGACGGCGGAAACGTGTTCGCGCTTGGCACCGGTGCCGCCCACGGCACCGTGGTGGTCAATGCCAATGGCACTTTCGCCTACACCCCTGCCGCCAACTACAACGGGCCTGATTCGTTCACCTACACGCTCACCGACGCTGACGGCGACGTGTCGACCGCCACGGTCACACTGAACGTCGCCTCCGTCGATGACCTGCCCGCCGTCGCCAACGACACTTTCGCCGCCACCGAAGACACGGTCCTCAATGGTTCGGTGGCCGGCAACGACACCCTCTCCGGCGACGGCGGCAATACTTTCGCYCTCGGCACCAACGCCGCCCACGGCACTGTCGTCGTCAACGCCAACGGCACCTTCACSTACACGCCRGCMGCCAACTACAACGGCCCMGACAGCTTCACCTACACRCTGACCGACGCCGACGGCGAYGTCTCGACGGCCACCGTCACGCTGAACGTGGCGGCCGTCGACGACGCCAGCGTGCTGGTGGCAGACACCAAGACCGTTGCCGAAGACACCACCGCGACCGGCAACGTACTGAGCAACGACAGCGACGTCGACAACACACTGGCCGTCGCATCGTTCTCTGTCACGGGCGTCGCCGGCACCTTCATCGCCGGACAAACAGCCACCATCACCGGCGTCGGCACGCTGCAGCTCAACAGCAACGGCAACTACACCTTCACCCCAGTCGCCAACTGGAACGGCACGGTCCCGCAGGTCGGCTACACCACCAACACCGGCTCCTCGGCAGCGCTAGCGATCACGGTCACGCCGGTGGACGATGCCAGCGTGCTCGTCGCAGATACCAAGACGGTCGCCGAAGACACGCCCGCCACGGGCAACGTCCTGTCCAACGACAGCGACATCGACAGCACCTTGTCCGTCGCCTCGTTCTCCGTCTCCGGCATTGCAGGCAGCTTCACAGCTGGCCAGACCGCATCCATTGCAGGTGTCGGCTCGCTGCAACTCAATGCCAACGGCGACTACACCTTCACCCCGGAGACCGACTGGAACGGCACGGCCCCCCAGGTCACGTACACGACCAACACCGGCTCCAGCACCACGCTGAACGTGACGGTCACGCCGGTCAACGATGCACCGGTGTCAGCAGGTGGCGCCATCATCGGCACCGAAGACACCAACCTCGTCTTCTCCTGGTCGCAGTTCAACGTCAGCGACGTCGACAGCCCCGCCGCCAGCCTGGGGGTGCAGATCAGCTCGCTGCCCACCGACGGCACGCTGCAGTTCTTCAACGGCGCCAGCTGGGTCGCGGTCACGCTGAACCAGACGATCACCCAAGCCGCCATCGCCGCGGGCAACCTGCGCTTCGTACCCGACGCCAACGAAAGCGGCGCAGACGCCTTCAACTCGGCCGGCACAGGCAACCTGAAGAACGACTACGCGCAGTTCAATTTCAAGCCCACCGACGGCAGCGCCACCGGCTCGACTGCCAGCATGCGGATCGACATCAACCCGGTGGCCGACACACCGACGCTGACGACGAAGAACCACGACACCACGGTCTTCACCACCAGTTTCGAAGCGGCCGATACCGGGCTGACGCAGGCGCAGCTGAACCCGAACACCACCTCGACCAGCACCATCACGCAGACCACGCTGGCCGGTTGGACTCGCGTGGATACGCCCGACGCCTACGCCGGCGGCACCAACGTGTGGGAGCTGTGGAGCGCCGGCGACACGATGGCCAACCAGGCCAACACGCAGATCGGCGTGACCGCAGGCACTGGCAACGGCCAGAACTGGCTGGAGCTGAACAACGCCAACAACGCTGGTGCACTGGTGCAGACGCTGGGCCTGAGCCGAAGTGTCGCCACGACCGCCGGCTACGTGTACGACCTGTCGTTCGACTACGCCGGCCGCCTGGGCTTTGCTCAGGACTTCACCAAGATCACCGTGCTGGTCGATGGCGTGAAGGTGGCCAGCTACGCGGGCACCAGCGGCCAGAACGCGCTGAACTGGGAGAACCTGCACTTCAGCTTCGTTGGCAACGGCGGCGCACAGACCATCACGATCATCACCGATGCGGCCCAGTTCGACACGAACGGCCGAGGCGCGATGATCGACGACATCAAGCTGACCGAGTCGCAGGGCGCGCAGGCCGGCAATGCTGGCGGCGGCACCAAGACCGAGATCTCGCTGTCGGGCTACATCACCTCGGCGTTGACCGATGCGGACGGCTCTGAGTCGTTGTCGCTGACGATCGGTGGCCTGCCGGCCAACGCGACCATCGTCACGTCTACCCACCCTAACGGGTACACGGTGGTCAACGGTGCGGTCACGATCCCGGCCAGCGAGTTGGCTTCGGCCAAGCTGCAGCTCAGCTCCAGCTACCTCGGCAACCTGCCATTGACGGTGACCAGCACCGCCACCGAGCCGAACGGCAGCACGGCCAGCACCAACGCCTCGCTGAACTTCAAGATCCTGGTGGGCGCGGGCGATGTGGGCACCGAGGGCAGCTCGCACACCTTGTCGTCCAGCACTACCGCGATCAGCAGCGCCACCGGCCTGCACGGCGAGTTCTACGGCTACAACGAAACGGCCAACCAGGGCCAGTTCTACAACGTGCAGTCGGGCGACGGCACAGTCGGCAACCTCGACAGCATCGCCGACATCACCAGCATCATCAACCTGCGCCAAGGCAGCAGCATCGTCGGCACGGCGGCCTCGGCCAGCGACGCGGCGATGGACGCGTCGTTCAATGCGAGCAACCTGTCCTACGGCCAGTCGGTGGTGGTCAACAACAGCCTGGGCAGCAACTCTCCCACCGCGGTGGGCAGCAGCATCACCACAGGCTCGCTGTACAACTTCCTCGGTGCCGCCAACGCAGGCAACGACGCCGGCGCATTGAAAGCCACCAGCAGCTTCGGGCAGACGACTGACTCGATCGCGCGCCTGGTCGGCTCGGCCTACTTCAACGCCGGCACCTACGACTTCCAGGTTCGCGCCGATGACGGCTTCAGCATCCGCATCGATGGTCAGGTGGTGATGCGGTACGACGCCAACCAATCGCCCACCACCCGCACGACGACCGTGCCGGTGGCCATTGGCGAAGGCCTGCACACCGTCGAAATCGTCTACTGGGAACAAGGCACCAACGCCGAGCTGCTGGTGCAGTACAAGCCGTCCAGCTC
>NZ_JBFUGE010000633.1:0-3313 GCF_056403075.1 Ideonella sp. P3_A4
GTGCTCAGGTGCACGGTCCGGCCCCGTTGCACGAGGCCGACCGCCAGAGCCGCGGCGATCGTGGTCTTGCCGACGCCGCCCTTGCCCATCACCATGATCAGGCCATGGCCGGCGGCGGCCAGGTCATCGGCCAGTGCGGCCAGACCGGGAAGCGGGTCGCCGCCCGCACCTTTCTCTACCGTGAGCGGGGCAACCGGTGCGGCTCCTGGAACGAGCAACGCGCGCAAGGCCGGCAGGCCGACCGTGTCGAAGGGGCGCAGCGGCACCCGATCTTGCGGCAGCTCGCGCAAGGGTGCGGGCATGGTGTCCAGCGACTGCTGCCCCAGGTCCTCGATGGCACAGGCCACGGCGTCGCCGCGGTCGCTGGCGTGGAACACGCCATTGATGACCAGCCGCTGGTTGTCCAGGCCCAGTTGACGCAACTCGACCGAGGTGCGCGCCGCTTCGGCGATGGCGCCGCGCTCGGGTCGGGCCACCAGGACCACGGTGGTCTTCGTCCCATCGCTCAAGGCGTCCAGCGCGGCTCTGAACCGGACCTCCTGCATCTTCAGGCCCGAGTGCGGCCCGAGGCACGAGGCGCCACGGTCGTTGCCGTCGAGGAAGCCTGTCCATGCCTTGGGCAGGCTGAGCAGACGCAGGGTGTGCCCGGTCGGCGCCGTGTCGAAGACGATGTGGTCCCAAGGCTCGGCGCCACCGGCCAGCAGGGACGAGAACTCGTCGAAGGAGGCAATCTCGGTCGTGCAGGCGCCCGAAAGTTGCTCGCGGATCGTGGACAGCTCTTGCTCGGTCGCGCTCGCCTCCATCTGGGCCAGCACACGCTGGCGGTACGACTCGGCGGCGTGGTGGGGGTCGATGTTGAGCACCGACAGGCCGGGTGCACCGGGGACCGGGACAGGCGTATTGCGTAGTTCGATGCCGAGCATTTCGTCGAGGTTTGACGCGGCATCGGTGCTGACGAGCAGCACCTTCTTGCCGGCATCGGCCAGTGTCAGCGCCGCGGCGGTCGACAGCGAGGTCTTGCCGACACCACCCTTGCCGGTGAAGAAAAGATGCCGCGTCGGATGGTCGATGAAACCGATACCGACGGGCTTGAACCAGGCCCGCACCTGTTCGTGCGACGGGATGCCACCGCTGTGGACCACCCGGTCCGCGATGACAATGGCCGGGGTGGCATGCACCCCGTAGGCTTTGATCTCCTCAGGGCGCTCAACCTTGACGATCTCGACTTCGAGGCTTGCGTCTGCGGCGCAGCGTTCGATGATGCCGATCGTGCTTCGGCACTTGCTGCAACCCGACCCCAGAACCTTGATCTTCATTGGCTTGTCCATTGAGCGAACTGTGCTCCGCTTGGCGCCAGTTGGCTTGACCAGGATCAGCTGGCAGGCATTGGGGGAGCGAACGTCCTCTCGCGACCGCCGCTCGGCCAACGGCTGCTGCCGCCTAATCCTGCGACCAGCTGAGCACGTAGTTCGGCCCCGGCTTCTTGCTGCCACCGTTCACCAGCAGGACCTTGTCGCCGTCCAGCGTCTGCACCTCGTGGCCGCAGCCGTCGTAGCCTTGCTCGAGTTGGCCCTTGTCCCACAGGCCGTCCTTGCGGCCCCAGAACACGACGTCGTCGGCCTGGTCGTGCAAGGTGGTCTTGCAGCTCTTGTCGGCCAGCGCGACGTAGATGTCGGGCCGGCCGTCGTGGTTGAAGTCGCCCACGGTCAATGACTTGCCGGGTTTGGCGAGCTTGCCGAGGAAGAGCCGGTTCTCGAAATACAGGCCGCTGCCGCTGTTCAGCCAGACCTCGACTGCCGAGCCGTCGACCAGCGAGATCAGGTCCAGCCTGCCGTCCTGGTTCAGGTCTATCAGCTGGGCCCAGATCCAGTGCTTGCCCACCAGCGCCGGTGGCGTGATCGAGTTGAAGTCACCGGCCCGGTTGTTCAGCAGGTTGCGCGACGGACCGTCGTCGTTGCAGATCAGCAGGTCGTCCCAGCCGTCGCCGTCGATGTCGCCCTTCGCGACGCAGCCCCAGCCGAGGGAGCCGGTGGCGATGGTCTGCACTTCGTCGAAGTGTTGGCCGTGTTGGCTGCTGACGTACAGGCGGTTGATGCTTTCATGGCCGTCGGTGCGGTCGTGCCACTCGTCGGTCATGTAGATGTCGGGCCAGCCGTCGTGGTTGAAGTCGAAGAAGATCGGGCGACGGCTGCTGCCGTAGCGGTCTTCGGCGCCGTGGTGGGCCATCTTCACGAAGATGCCGTCCGGCTGCTGCATCCACAGTTCATTCAGGCCGATGCCCTGGCCCTTCTCGGCGCCGACTGCGCAGTAGAAGTCCATCCGGCCATCGCGATTGACATCGGCCGCGTCGCAGTCGTGCCGATCGACGTGTTCGAGTTTCTGCTCCGATTCTGCGTAGCCGTGGGCCGTCCAGTACCAGATGTGGTCCTGCTGGTCGTGGCCGGTGRCGAACACGTCGTCGTGGCCGTCGCCGTTGTAGTCGGCCACTGCCGTGCCAAAGCCCTTGGCGATTTCGAGCAACTGGGCCTGGTAGGTCATCGGCGCAAAGCCGACGACCAACGCCAGCGAAACGATGCCCAATGCCAAGCGCGTAATCCGGTGCTTCAAGGGTGCCTCCACTGTCAGAGCCATTGCAGTGGCGGCAGCATGCCATCGGCTCGAGCGGCGCCGACCAGGCCAGCGCGCCCGCGTTGTGACGAAGCGTGTCCGGGCTTCCTGCGCACGCCCGTGAGGCGGGTCACGGCGGCCGGTACGGAGGCAGCGGCGGGCCGGAGCTCGCCGCTGCACCTGGGCCGGCCAGGTCAACCGAAACGGTCAGGGGGTCACGAGCGGGCCCAGGCGCCTGGCCTTGTCGCCCTGCAGCGAGAGCACCGGCTCGTCAGCCACCCGCAGCGGGTGGGCCTGCAGGGCCGTCACCAGCAGCTTGCTGGCATACATGGCTTCGTCGAAGACCGAGCCGCTCTTGGCCTTGGCGATGGCGAAGATCGGCACCGCCTTCGCGCCGGCGAACGAGGTCGAGATGTAGTCGCCGACCATGACGCCCTGGCTCGTGTCAGCCAGGTCGGACAGGTTCATCGGGCCGGCCAGGGTCTGCGCTGCGCTCCAGCTCGTTCCACCGTCGACAGACGACACGAACCCCACCGACAGCTTGCAGGTGTTCGCGGTGCAGTTGGCGTTGGGATAGAAGTAGTAGGTCAGCGCGAGGCGGGCGGTGCTGCCCGAGCTGTTGCGGTCTACCGCCAGGCCCGGGATGAAGTGGTCCACCGTGCTCGAGGTCGGATCGATCGGGATGCGTACCGGCGATGTCCAGGTC
>NZ_JBFUGE010000634.1:0-3311 GCF_056403075.1 Ideonella sp. P3_A4
ATGTGGCCCCGCGCGACGAGCGCGAAGCGGCGCTGTGCGCGCTTTGGCAGCAACTGCTGCGGGTCGAGCGGGTGGGCGTGCACGACCACTTCTTCGAGGTGGGCGGGCATTCGTTGCTGGCCACGCGGCTGGTCAGCGCCGTGCGTGCGGCGTTCGGCGTCGACCTGCCGCTGCGCACCGTGTTCGAGCGGCCCACCGTCGCCGGCCTTGCGCAGGCCCTGGCCGAGCTGCGTGGGACCGCGTCCGACGGGCATGCGCCACCGCCTATCGTGCGAGTCACCGAGCGTGATGCGCTGCGGCTGTCGCTGGCGCAGGAGCGCTTGTGGTTCATCGACCGGCTCGAAGGCGGCAGCGCCCGCTACAACGTCGTGCTGCCGTTGCGACTGGCCGGTTGCTTGGACGCCGGTGCCTTGGCCGTGGCGCTGACGCGCCTGGTCGAACGCCACGAGGTGCTGCGCACGGTCTTCGCCGAGCGTGACGGCACGGCGGTCCAGGTCGTGCAGCCTGCATCGCCGTTCGCACTTCCGACACTCGAGCTGACCGGGCACGATGGTCCGATGCGGCTGCGCGCCGTGCACGATGCGATGGCCGAGGCCGCGGACCGCCGCTTCGACCTCGCACGCGAATGGCCGCTGCGCGGGCAACTGCTCACCCTGGCCGAAGACGAGCACGTGCTGGTCTTGACGATGCACCACATCGCCTCCGACGGCTGGTCGCTCGGCATCCTGACAAACGAGTTGGGCGCACTCTACGCTGCGGCCTGCCGCGGGGAGATTGCGACGCTGCCGGCCCTGCCGCTGCAGTACGCCGACTACGCGCAGTGGCAACGCGGTTGGCTGCAGGGGGAGGTGCTCAGCAGTCAGCTGAGCTGGTGGACCGAGCACCTGGCCGGTGTGCCGCCGGTGCATCCGCTGCCGACCGACCAACCGCGTCCGGCCCAGCAGACCTTCGAAGGTCGGCGCTGGACGCAGACGATCGACGCCCCGCTCGCCACGCGCGTGCACAAGCTGTGCCGCCGCGAGGGTGCGACGCTGTTCATGGTGTTGCAGACGGCGTTCGCCGTGCTGCTCGGCCGCCACGGCCGCAGTGACGACATCGTCGTCGGCACGCCGATCGCCGGGCGTGGTCGCCATGAGGTCGAGCCGCTGATTGGCCTGTTCATCAACATGCTGGTGCTGCGCACACGCCTGGACGGTGAACCCTCCTTCCGCGACTTGCTCGGCCGCCGACGTCGCGAGTCGCTGGAGGCCTACGCTCGCCAGGACGTGCCGTTCGAGATGTTGGTGGATGCGCTGCAGCCGACGCGCAGCCTCGCGCATGGGCCGCTCTACCAGATCGTGTTCGCGGTGCAGAATTTCCAGCGCGAGCGCCTGGACCTGCAAGGCCTCGCACTGCAGGCCATCGAGACCACGGAAGACGCGCTGCGCGTCGACTACGAGCTCGGGCTGCACGTGAGCGAGGTCGGCGATCGCCTGGTGCTGCAATGGTCCTGCAACGCGAACCTGTTCGAGTTCGCCACGCTGCAGCGTCTGGGTACGAACCTGGAGGTGCTGCTGGAGGGCATTGTCGAGCGGCCTGACGCATCGATCGGTGCTTTGCCGCTGCTGAGCGAGGGCGAACGGCAGCAGTTGCTGGTGGAGTGGAACGCGACCTCGACCGACTGGCCGGCGCAGGCCTGCATCCATGAACTGGTCGAGACGCAGGCTGCACAACGGCCGCAAGCCGTGGCGGCCCGCTTCGACGACGGCGAGCTGAGCTACGGCGAGTTGAACGCGCGAGCCAACCGCCTGGCGCGCTGGCTGCGCACCCAGGGCGTGCGCCCCGACACACGTGTGGCGGTGTGCGCCGAGCGCTCGCTCGATCTGGTGGTGGGGCTGCTGGCCATCTTGAAGGCGGGCGGCGCCTACGTGCCGCTGGACGTCGGCCTGCCCGAAGAGCGCTTGCAGTACGTGCTGGACGACGCGCAGGTGCGCATCGTGCTGACCCAGCGCGAGCTGATGGGCGACCTGCCGTTGGGCGACCGGGTCGTGCTGCCGCTGGACGAGGACGTGCTCGCGCGGTTGACCGGACAGCTCGCGGCGGACGACCTGCCGCGCGACGGGCTGGCGCCCGAGCACCTGGCCTACGTGATCTACACCTCGGGCTCGACGGGTGAGCCCAAGGGCGTGCTGGTGACGCACGGCAACGTGGTGCGGCTGGTCAGCGACCAGACCTACCTGCAACTGGGCCCGCAGGACGTGGTGGCGCAGGCGTCGAACGTGGCGTTCGATGCGGCGACGTTCGAGCTGTGGGGCGCGCTGGCGCATGGCGCTCGGCTGGTGCACGTGGGCAAGGAGGTGCTGCTGGAGCCGCAGCGCCTGCGCCAGACGCTGCGACGCGAGGCGGTGACGACGCTGTTCGTGACGACGGCGCTGTTCAACCAGGTGGGCGCCGAATGCGCGGACTGCTTTGCGCCGCTGCGCTGGCTGCTGTTCGGCGGCGAGCAGGTGAACTACGAGGCGGTGGACCGGGTGCTGCAGGGTGGGGCACCGGGGCAACTGCTGCACATGTACGGGCCGACGGAGACGACGACGTTCGCGACCTGGTCGGTGCTGCAGGGGCGGTACGTGGGCACGGGGCGCACGATCTCGATCGGGCGGCCGATGCGCAACGTGCGGGCGTACGTGCTGGACGAGGCGGGTGCGCTGCTGCCCACCGGGGCGGTGGGCGAGCTGTACCTGGGTGGCGAGGGCGTGGCGCGGGGCTACCTGAACCGCGAGGCGCTGACGGCAGAACGATTCGTGAACGATCCGTTCGCCCAGGGCCGGCTGTACCGCACCGGGGACTTGGTGCGCTGGTTGGCGAACGGGGAGTTGGAGTTCGTCGGGCGGGTCGACCACCAGGTCAAGATCCGGGGCTTCCGCATCGAGCTGGGCGAGATCGAGCACCGGCTGGCGGCGTGCGAGGGGGTGCAGGAAGCGGTGGTGCTGGCGCGCTCGGATGACGGCGCGGACGCCGGCGGGAACAAGCGGCTGGTGGCRTACGTGGTGGCACAGCCAGGCGAGGCGGCCGAAGCGCAGGCCTTGCTGCCGCAGCGCTGCCGCGAGGCGCTGGCGCGGCAGCTGCCCGAGTACATGGTGCCGGCGGTGGTGGTGGTGATGCCAGCGCTGCCGCTGAACGCCAACGGCAAGGTCGACCGCAAGGCGCTGACGGCGCCGCGCTCAGAGGACCTGCTGCGCGAGGCGCATGTCGAACCGCGCAACGAAGTCGAAGTCCGGCTGTGCGCCATCTGGCAGAACGTGCTGCGCGTCGAGCGTGCCGGCGTGCACGAC
>NZ_JBFUGE010000635.1:0-3308 GCF_056403075.1 Ideonella sp. P3_A4
GTCCTGGAGGGCATGGTTTATCACCTCGTGTGGCCCGCAGCCCCCGTGAAACCCGAAGTGGACGAGGTGGCGCGCTGGATCCGCGAGGAGGCCTTGGGCGCCTAGACGGCGCAGGTTCTAGGTGATCCATGGCCATAGTGCGGGCAAATTCAACATTTCGCGCCCGGCTCGGCACTCACTGCTCAGATGCCGTTGGGCATCTGTCGGCCCGACCTGGAGTGTGGACATGAACAAGCTCGTTGCAGCGGCAGTCGCCCTGGTGTGCGCAGTGAGTGGGCCAATGGCCCGCGCGGCCGACGGGGATCTCGACCCGGCCTTCAGCCGGGACGGCAAGAAGATGACCGACATTGCCAAGAGCACCGACCTGGCCCGCGCGGTGGCGCTGCAGGCGGACGGCAAGATCGTGGTCGTCGGGCAGACTTACCGAGACAACGACTATTCGCACGAAGACTTCGCCACCGTGCGCTACACCGCGGGCGGCAAGCTCGACGCCACGTTCGGCGTGAAGGGCAGGGTGACGACAGACTTTCCCGGCCTGGCGGCGGTGCCCTCGGCGGTTGTCGTGCAGCCGGACGGAAAGATTCTGGTCGCGGGTGGCGCGTTTCCGCTGTTCG
Organism: Ideonella sp. P3_A4; assembly: GCF_056403075.1. Taxonomy (NCBI): domain Bacteria; kingdom Pseudomonadati; phylum Pseudomonadota; class Betaproteobacteria; order Burkholderiales; family Sphaerotilaceae; genus Ideonella; species Ideonella sp. P3_A4. Next base: position 615 of record NZ_JBFUGE010000635.1, read on the forward strand.
TGTTTGCCGGCAACTTCGAGCTGGTTCGCTACAACCCCGATGGCTCGCTGGACGCCGGCTTCGGCAACGGCGGCATCGTGACGACCAACTTCGGCCACGGCAGCTACGCCTTCTCGCTGGCCTTGCAGCCGGACGGCAAGATCGTCGCAGCGGGCACGTCGTTCGTCGATTTCTCCAGCGACGATTCTTCGAACACCGACTTCGCGCTGGCGCGCTACAACCCCGACGGCACGCTGGACGCCACCTTCGGCATTGGCGGCCGGGTGACGACCGACTTCGACGGCTTCAACGACGACGCGTTCTCGGTGCTCATCCAGACCGACGGCAAGATCGTTGCCGTGGGCTCAGCCAAGAACCCCACCAACTTCTACGACTTTGCCTTGGTGCGTTACCTCCCCAACGGCACGATCGACACCACCTTTGGTGCCGCCGGCAAAGTGCGCACCGACGCTGGCGGCCACAACTTCGACCGCGCGCGCACGGCAGCCTTGCAGCCCGACGGCAAGATCATCGCGGCCGGCTTCGGCAGCTCGCCGTTCGGCACGCAGAGGTTCGCGATTGCGCGCTACGCCTCGAACGGCGCGCTGGACCCGACGTTCAGCGGCGACGGCAAGGTGCAGATCGACTTCGGCAGTTGCTGCGCATACGCCAACAGCGTGCTGGTGCAAGGCGACGGCAAGATCGTTGTCGTCGGCATCGCCGACACCGAGTCGTCGGACTCCGACTTTCTGCTCGCACGGTTGACGCCCAAGGGCGCGCTCGATTCAAGCTTCGGCACCGGCGGCAAGGTGCGCACCTCGTTCGGTGACTTGAATGGCGGGGCCTTCGGCGCCGCGCTGCAGCCCGACGGCAAGATCGTGGCAGTGGGCTTCCAGGCCACCAACAGCGACAAGTGGGCCGAGTTCGCGGTGGCGCGGTATCTGGCGGGCGGAGCGATGGCGCCATGACGGCTTGATCACCATTGCGGTGTCTAACTAGATAAATCAGCGGCATCGTGAAATGGCCGCGATCCGCTTCACAAATGTTCGTTGAACATCACTGATCGTCCTGATTCGGCTTGGCGGGCAGAGGTGACCGACATCGCGCCGGTCGCCTTCATGACGGGCCGGGCGGCAGCTCGCGCCGGTCGATGAGCGTCAAGCCAATCAAGCGAGACACCACCGCCGCCAGGTACATCACGCCGACGAACATCTCCACGGCAGCCAGCATGCGTGCATGCGTCGTCAGTGGGATGACGTCGCCAATGCCCGTGCTGGAGAGCAGCGCGAAGCTCATGTACATCAGCTCTGTCCAGGTGCGCGCTGACTGGGGGTTCACTGCGGCGGCAAAGCTGCCGGGCTGCAGCGCCTGCGTCAGCAAGTAGAGGTAGGCGAAGCCCCAGGCGAGCAGCGTGAACGTGGCGCCGGCGGCAAACAGCTCGTCGGCGGTGGCGTGACGGTCCGCCATCATGTAGGCGATGAGGCTGCCGGCCGCGTAGAAGTAGAAGATTGCTTCGAGTGCCGACGACCACGGCAGCAGCTCAGGCATGCCGAACAGCGCCTGCAGCGCCAGCAGCACGATGGCCGGCAGGGCAATGCCGCCGGAGACCCAGTTCAGGCCTGGCGTGCGCCGCACCATGCCGGTGGTGAGGCCTAGCACGACGACGCCGAACGCGCCAAAGCCGATCCGGCCGGCGTCGGTGTGTTCGATGAATGGGTACAGCAGCATGCCCGCCAATTGCACGGCCAGCAGAATCGCCGAAGGGTGGCGGCGGGTGTTGTCGATCCAGCGGATGAGGTGCATCGGAGGATTGTGCGGTGGGATGCCTCCGAGCCGTGCGCCGCACCGATCGATCATCGGCCCGGGCGCCGCTTTCGAGGATCCGGCCCGTCAGGTGCCGCAGAAGGTCTGGTAGCAGGCCGTGACGGCCGCGGGGGCCGGCTCGCCATAGGCGGCGAGTTCGGGCGATTCCTCGAACGGGCGTCGCACCGCCGCCAGCAGGCGCTCGAAAGGGCCAAGGTCATCGGCTTCGGAGGCTGCGGTCAGTGCTTCTTCGACGCGGTGATTGCGCGGGATGACGAAGGGGTTGACGAGGCGCATGCATTCGGCGCGTGTTGCCCCGGCATCGGGTGCATCGGTCGAGGTTGCCGCATCGTCGGCAGCACAGCGTGCACGCCAGCGTTCAAGCCACGGGCCGAGTGCCTGAGGTTCGGCGAACAAGGACGTGAGCGCGGCTTCGTTGCCGGCGGCCGCATCGCCGAGCCTGCGCCAGGCGAGCGTGAAATCGACCTGCTGGCGATGCAACTCCGCCAGCCAGTCGTTGATCAATTCATCGTCGGCGGCAGTCCCGTGCTGCAGGCCCAGCTTGGCGCGCTGCCCCTGTCGCACAGCGACTTCGTAGCGCTCGGCAAAGCCGCTGAGCACCTCCGTGACCCGTCCGATCGCCTGCTGCACGGCGGCCTCTTCTTCGCTTGTCGAGATCAATGGCAGCAGTGCCTCGGCCAGACGAGCCAGGTTCCATTGCGCGATCGGCGGCTGATTGGCGTAGGCGTAGCGGCCGCCGTGGTCGATGCTGCTGAAGACAGCCCGTGGATCGAAAGCCTCCATGAAGGCGCAGGGGCCATAGTCGATCGTCTCGCCGGAGATCGCCATGTTGTCGGTGTTCATCACGCCGTGGATGAAGCCGACGTTCATCCAGTGCGCGATCAGCGTGGC
>NZ_JBFUGE010000636.1:0-3300 GCF_056403075.1 Ideonella sp. P3_A4
CATCTTCGAAGGTCATGCGGACCTGCGCCGCATCCTGACCGACTATGGCTTCATCGGCCATCCGATGCGCAAGGACTTCCCGGTCTCGGGCCACGTCGAGATGCGTTACGACGCCGAGACGCGCCGCGTCATCTACCAGCCGGTGACCATCGAGCCGCGCGAGGTCACGCCGCGCGTGATCCGCGAAGACAACTACGGCGGCCTGCACTGATATGGCAGAGATCAAGAACTACACGCTGAACTTCGGTCCTCAACATCCGGCTGCGCACGGCGTGCTGCGCCTGGTGCTCGAGCTCGATGGCGAGGTCATCCAGCGCGCCGATCCGCACATCGGCCTGCTGCACCGCGCGACCGAAAAGCTGGCCGAGAGCAAGACCTTCATCCAGTCGCTGCCCTACATGGACCGCCTCGACTACGTGTCGATGATGTCCAACGAGCATGCCTACTGCCTGGCAATCGAGAAGCTGCTGGGCATYGACGTGCCGCTGCGCGCGCAGTACATCCGCGTGATGTTCGACGAGATCACGCGGTTGCTGAACCACCTGATGTGGCTTGGCGCGCACGGCCTCGACTGCGGGGCGATGAACGTCCTGATCTACTGCTTCCGCGAGCGGGAAGATCTGTTCGACATGTACGAGGCGGTGTCGGGTGCTCGCATGCACGCGGCCTACTATCGCCCGGGTGGTGTCTACCGCGACCTGCCGGATGCGATGCCGCAGTACCAGGTCAGCAAGATCAAGAACGAGCGGGCAATCAAGAGGCTCAACGAGAACCGCCAGGGCTCGCTGCTCGACTTCATCGACGACTTCTGTACGCGCTTCCCTAAGAACGTCGACGACTACGAAACGCTGCTGACCGACAACCGCATCTGGAAGCAGCGCACGGTTGGCATCGGCGTCGTGTCGCCCGAGCGCGCGATGAACCTGGGCTTCAGCGGCCCGATGCTGCGTGGCTCTGGCATCGCCTGGGACTTGCGCAAGACGCAGCCCTACGAGGTCTACGCCAAGATGGACTTCGACGTGCCCGTCGGCGTGAACGGCGACACCTACGACCGTTACCTGGTCCGCACTGAAGAGCTGCGCCAGTCCAACCGCATCATCAAGCAGTGCGTGGACTGGCTGCGCAAGAATCCCGGCCCGGTCATCACCGACAACCACAAGGTGGCGCCGCCTTCGCGCGTGGACATGAAGTCCAGCATGGAAGAGCTGATCCACCACTTCAAGCTCTTCACCGAAGGCTTCCACGTGCCCGAAGGCGAGGCCTACGCGGCGGTGGAGCACCCGAAGGGCGAGTTCGGCATCTACCTGGTCAGCGACGGCGCGAACAAGCCGTACCGCCTGAAGATCCGCGCCCCCGGCTTCGCACACCTGGCGGCGCTTGACGAAATGGCGCGCGGCCACATGATCGCCGACGCCGTCGCGGTCATCGGCACCATGGACATCGTGTTTGGCGAGATCGATCGATGAGCTTGAGTGAACCCACCAAGGCGCCCGCGACGCCACTGCCAGCAGCGACGCTGGAGCGTTTCGCGAAGGAAGTCGCCAAGTACCCCGCCGAGCAGAAGCAGTCGGCCGTGATGGCCTGCCTGTCGATCGTCCAGCAGGAACAAGGCTGGGTGTCGATGGCAGCCGAGGCCGAGATCGCCGCGTACCTGGGCATGGCGCCGATCGCCGTGCACGAGGTCACCACGTTCTACAACATGTACAACCAGCAGCCGGTCGGCAAGTACAAGCTGAACGTCTGCACCAACCTGCCGTGCCAGTTGCGCAATGGGCAGACGGCACTCGAGCACCTGTGCAGCAAGCTGGGTGTCGAAGACGGTGGCACGACGGCCGATGGCCTGTTCACCGTCGCCAAGTGCGAGTGCCTGGGTGCCTGCGCGGATGCGCCGGTGATGCTGCTCAATGACCGTCAGATGTTGAGCTACATGCAGCCCGACAAGCTGGACGAGTTGGTCGCGATGATCCGCGCCGACGAAGGAAAGGCCGCCTGACGCCATGGCTCTCGATCTCTCGCGCTTCCAGGCCAGTGGCCTCGAAACCTGTTTCCACGATCGCCACATCGGCGCCCAGATCTACGCCGGCCTGACCGGCAAGAACTGGCGTCTGGCCGATTACCAGGCCCGCGGCGGCTACCAGGCCCTGCGCAAGGTGCTGGGCCTAGACGGCGGCGAGCCGATGACGCCCGAGCAAGTGATTGCCGAGGTCAAAGGCTCCGGCCTGCGTGGCCGAGGCGGTGCGGGCTTCCCGACCGGCCTGAAGTGGAGCTTCATGCCGCGCGCCTTCCCGGGCCAGAAGTACCTCGTCTGCAACTCAGACGAAGGCGAGCCGGGCACCTGCAAGGACCGCGACATCCTGCAGTTCAACCCGCACATCGTCATCGAAGGCATGGCCATCGCCGCCTACGCGATGGGCATCTCGGTGGGCTACAACTACATCCACGGCGAAATCTTCGGCACCTACGAGCGCTTCGAAGCGGCGCTCGAAGAAGCCCGCGCTGCCGGGTTGCTGGGCAACAAGATCCTGGGCAGCAACTTCAGCTTCCAGCTGCATGCCTTCCACGGTTTCGGCGCCTACATCTGCGGCGAGGAAACAGCGCTGCTCGAGTCGCTCGAAGGCAAGAAGGGCCAGCCCCGCTTCAAGCCGCCGTTCCCGGCGAGCTTTGGCCTGTACGGCAAGCCGACCACGATCAACAACACCGAGACCTTCGCGGCGGTGCCCTGGATCATCCGCAACGGCGGCCAGGCCTACCTCGACTGCGGCAAGCCGAACAACGGCGGCACCAAGATCTTCTCGATGGTCGGTGACGTCGAACGCCCGGGCAATTACGAGATCCCGATGGGCACACCGTTCTCGAAGCTGCTCGAGCTCGCCGGTGGCGTGAAGGGCGGCAAGAAGCTGAAGGCCGTGATCCCTGGTGGCTCGTCCGCCCCGGTACTGCCGGCCCACACGATGATGGACTGCACGATGGACTATGACTCCATCGCCAAGGCTGGCTCGATGCTSGGCTCGGGCGCSGTCATCGTGATGGACGACACCCGCTGCATGGTGAACAGCCTGCTACGTCTGTCGTACTTCTACATGCACGAATSCTGCGGCCAGTGCACGCCGTGCCGCGAAGGCACCGGCTGGCTGTGGCGCGTGGTCAACCGCATCGAACACGGCGAAGGCCGCGCTGATGACCTGACCCTGCTCGACAACGTCGCCGAGAACATCATGGGCCGCACGATCTGCGCGCTGGGCGACGCAGCGGCGATGCCGGTGCGCGGCATGCTCAAGCACTTCCGCGACGAGTTTGCCT
>NZ_JBFUGE010000637.1:0-3295 GCF_056403075.1 Ideonella sp. P3_A4
CGMAACTACTCCCATTGCTGCGCGCTCAGAGCCCTTGTCCCAAGCGGCTGCGGTCGAGGCTGCGGAGAGGTTTGTTGTCCAGAACGGCTACACCGATGCTCCCGCAACTCAAGCAAAGGAGCGTTTAGAACACGAATCTATCGAATGGTCGAACGATCGAGCCAAGCTGATTTCTGCAAGGTTCAATAGCCTCAAGGCGAAGGCCATCGGTCTTCGCCATGGGCGAAAGGGCAGCCCTCACGGCTGGAGCGTGGCGTTCGACTACAAAGTTCCCACTACTGGAGAAGAAGCAGTCTGTCGCGTGGTGACGATGGCAGAAGATGGTTCGGAACCGCGCATGGAGCATGTTGACGGGTTCAGGTCGTACTTTTCTGGGTTCGAGCGGTGATGCCTAACCCCTCCGTCAAGGGGACCTGCCTGCGGCAGGCCCCTTACATCGAACGTTAGGAGTCCTATGCTCTGCCCAGCATGCAACACGCTGAACTCTGCGATGGCAGTTCGTTGCATTCAGTGCAACACGTTGCTTATTCCAGAGGCAGAGGGTCGCTCCCCAGAGGTGAAGGCCGTTGTCCGGGCAATGGATTCCCGAGTCTATGGGTGGGTAGGCTTTTTCATCGGCTTCTTCGTCGCCGGAGTGGCAACCCAGCAGATTGGACCCGCCCTACTCTTTGGCTTCGTGGGCGGAGTGCTTGGTCGCTATATTGCTAGGCGACGGGCGAAGGAAGACTCCTAGGTCAATAGAGCAGAACCTGTCAGCAAGACTCATTGGCAAGGTAGCCTCCCCGCAGGCCATCCAACGCCAGCCCTTACCTGCAGTTTCATCATGACTCCGACTCCTAACCCCTCAGTCAAGGGGACGTCTTGCGGCAAGCCGCAAAACGCCCCTTACCTCGAACGTTAGACCCCAAGCTCTTCTTCCGCTCCATTCATGAACGTAGCACTTGAGTTCCACGACTCCGAGGTCAGCACAATCCAGTCAAGGGACGAAAATCTGTCGGTCGTCTTCTCTGCCGCATACGTTCACCATTCCGAGGGCGTGCCTGGCGTAGACGCCGGCTCAGGGTACGTTCAAGCACTAGAAATGCTTCTGCAGCAAGCCACTTGGTCCGGCTCTCTTGGGTCTTGTCTTGGCAGGCTTTCCGTTGGGCACATTGCTGTGGGCGGTCAGCGCCTCTCACTCGTTCCGCTGCCCTATACGTCAGAGGAACCGACATATGTTGAGCTCGTGTTTCAAAATGGAGAATCTCTCAATGCGACTGCAGCACGATTGCATATTGGTTTCACTGGCGAGCCTCGTTTTGTTGAGTCGTTCAGTTGCTAGCTTGAAGCAAGTCGATTGGCACTTTTCCAACCCAGGGTCTAACCCCTCCGTCAAGGGGACCTGCCTGCGGCAGGCCCCTTACGTCGAACGTTAGGCCCTCCCAATGACCGAAATTGAGACCGCATCTTTTGTCGACTCAAGTGCGCATTGGGTGAGTTCCATCGAATTCAACCATGCAAGGTTTGTGGTTTGCCTTCACCCTTCCCACGACGAAACATCCGTAGTCAGGTTAGCTTTTGCTCAGGTTTCCGGCATGCGGGTCGACACGTCCCACAATGACGATGAGCTTGCTTTCCCCTGGGACATCATTGGATTCGATTCCAAGATTCTCCCTAGCGAGCGATGGGCATTCGTATTGCACACTGATATGGTTGAGTTCTCGTTCCAGGCCTCCTGGCCAACCATCGAACGACCATGAATCTATCTGTTCAGGGCTCTTTGCAACTAGCCAACCGCCCGCGGCCTAACCCCTCCGTCAAGGGGACGTCCTGCGGCAAGCCGCAGTCCGCCCCTTACGTCGAACGTTAAGCGCACAGCCGTGTTGAAGCTTTGAGTCACTTGGAACGCCATCTGCCAATGCCAGCCGCTCATTGCCTCGGCCTCGATGCCTGGTGCCCGTGGGAGAAGCGTGCCCATTCCATCGGCAACGTGGGCTGTCCGTCCTCTGGCGGCCAGCGCTCGGGCCGCGGCGGCGCCAACCGTCTTCTTGCCTGCGTCGTCACAAATCGTCACCTCGTCTGCCGCCATTCGGGCAGCGGCGCCATGGTCACGACTCCACAGTCAAACAGCCAATCCACCGAGTKCTGGCATGGGCTTCTCTGTGGCAACGGGGATAGCGGCCTTGCATCTCTACCCCGCCACGCTTGCAGCGCTTGGCCATCAATCGCGAGCCAAGGTCTGCATGGCTAGCCTAACTAGAACAGCCACAACCCCAGTGCGGCAAGGCCGCGCTCCGGTCACCCACGTGGCTGTTTCAAAGCCCTCGCGCCCGTCAGCCTTGGGGTGGCGCGCAGCAGTAGGTGCTTCACCGGCGCCTAACCACTCAGTCAAGGGGACGTCTTGCGCATGCGCGCAAGCCGCCCCTTACCTCGAACGTTAGGCCCACAGCCGGGTTGAAGGTTCAGTTCACTTGAGGCATCTTCTGCCAATGCCAGCTTCTCAAGGCCTCAGTCTCGATGCCTTGTGCTCAGGGGAGAGGCGTGCTCGCTACAGCGTCTGCGTGGGCTGTCCGTCCTTCGGCGGCCAGCGCACGGTCGGTGATCGCTTCGACCTTACGCCTGCCAAGTTGGTCAAGAAATTGAAGCCTTGGCGCTCCGTCGCGGTTCAACAGTGCCTGCGGTCACGGCCGGAGCTTGGGGTGGGAGCTGCCGCTGGGCCGGTTCTGCCGCCTCGGCGAGCGAGCCAACCCGCAACAGCCGCAGTCCCGGTGCTGCATAGCCAGGCTCCGATCAGCCGAGTAGCATCTCCAGTTTCCTCGGGTCCGTCTGCCTTGCACGGCAAGCTCATCACGGTTGGTGCATCTCCGGTGCCTAACCCCTCCGTCAAGGGGACCTGCCTGCGGCAGGCCCCTTACGTCGAACGTTAAGCGGCAGAAAACAAAGCGCCGCGTGCTTTCAGCGCTTCGCAGCGCGTTGGCTAACCGGTAGAGCGGCGTCCGTAGGCCAGCCGCACGCGGCCACAAGAAGCGTCCTAATGGGCTCCGCCTTTGGCAGTGTTTTCGGTTCGGCGGCTGCTGGCATCGCTTTGCGAGCGGCAGTTCGCTTGTTGGTCTTTGTTGCGGAGGCGACAGGAGTTTCCAAAATCAGTAGCATGGGCGTCAATTTGGGGGCCGGATTCTACGTTTTCCCTTGCCTGTCTCAGCTCAGCTCTCAGCTCCCTTCAAGCCATCCATCAAGTCACGCCTTGTGTCCATGCCACACCAACGGCATCTGCCATTGCGAAACAACTCGGGCAAGGGTCAGCTGCATCCGAGGG
>NZ_JBFUGE010000638.1:0-3292 GCF_056403075.1 Ideonella sp. P3_A4
ACCCAGCACGACGCCAGGCCGTTCAAAACCTTGTCGCAGCCGACGCGCAGCGCACCAGCCGGTAGCACCAGTTTCGCCAGCGCCAGCGGCAACATCAGCGAGAAGACGGCCACCGTGTTCAGCGCCAGGAGCAGGCCAGTGAGGCCCCCGCGCAACCAGGCTATCGTCATCGTGGCGCCGTGATTTGGGGGCAGCATGGCCAGGGCCGAACGACCGGGTCGGGCACGGCGTTGCCGATCAAGTGTAGAAAGTCAGCGTGTGGGGGCAGGGCGCCTGTGAGCACGAGAAAAGGCTAGTCTTCGGTCGAAGCCAGCAAGAAGTCGCCCGGATTGGGCGAGCCAAGGATAGCTGCAGTCGCTGATGTTCCTGCGGTGAGGGGAGTGGACCGTTGGTCCCGCCAGGAAATCACGAAGCAACGCGCCTCGTCGTATCGCGGGCCACAAACGTCACGACACGCGGCGGGTGCGCCTATCGACTGGCGCGAAACAAGGTGTACTAATGCGCTCTCTTGGCGGAGCGATGTCGCGGGTTTGCCGCTGTTGCGCCAATCGTCTCGGTTGTGTGAGGGTATCGCATGAACAAAAGAACCTGGACACGCCGCCAGACCCTTCAAGGGCTCGCGGCCGGAATTTTCTGTGGCACGGGGTTGCGATCGCACGCCAGCGGCAGCCGCCTGGTACTGGGGCAGTCGGCCGCATTCAGCGGGCCGGCTGCACAGCTGGGCATTCAGATGAACCTCGGCGCCCGCATGTATTTCGACGCGGTCAATGCCGCGGGTGGGATCGACGGGCGGCAGATCGAGCTGCAGACACTTGACGATGGCTACGAGCCCGATCGTTGTGAAGCCAACACCAAGAAGCTGATCGATGCCGGGGTGTTCGCACTGTTCGGCTACGTKGGTACGCCCACCAGCCTGATGGCGTTGCCGCTGGCCAATGCGGCGAAGGTGCCTTTCTTTGCGCCGTTCACCGGTGCGCAAGGGCTGCGGGATCCCTTCAGCCGCTACGCCTTTCACGTTCGCGCGTCGTACTTCGACGAAACCGCCGAGATCGTCAAGCACGTGACTTCGCTCGGGATGCAGAAGATCGCCGTGTTCTACCAGAACGACAGCTACGGCAAGGCCGGTCTGGCGGGCGTGACGCGTGCGCTGCAGGCGCGCAGCCTGGCGCCTGTTGGGCTCGGCACTGTCGAGCGCAACACGGTGGCGGTGGACGAGGCGGTGGCCGCGATCGTCAAGGCGCGTCCTGATGCAGTGGTTCAGATCAGTGCCTACAAGTCCTGCGCCGCCTTCATCCGCGAAGCGCGCAAGGCGGGCTACGGCGGCACCTTCTACAACGTGTCGTTCGTGGGCACCAAAGCTTTGTCCGACGAACTGGGCGCGGACAGCCGCGGCGTCGTGGTCAGCCAGGTGGTCCCGTACCCTTTTGCCGCTGTCACCGGCCTGTCGCGCGAGTACCTGACCGCCAGTACGRCTGCCGGCTCGCAGCCGAACTACTCCAGCATGGAAGGCTATGTGGCGGCCAAGGTGTTCTGCGAGGGCCTGAAGCGCATGCATGGCGGTACCGGTGTCGATGCCTTCATCGCCGGCCTGGAATCCATCGACACCAGCTTCGGCGGCTTCAACGTCAGCTTCGGGCCCCACAAGCACACCGGGTCGACCTTTGTTGACCTCACCATGCTGGCGGAATACGGCAAGGTCAGGCGTTAGGGTTGGCGAGACGGCGTCGCCGTCAGCCCGGCTGGACGCGCTGAAAAGCCTCGGTTCCGACGGGGCCGCGGGCAACGCTGTCGGGCTTGGGTGTCTCGGCCGTCGTGTGGGCCATGACCACCTGATTGCGCCCGCTGCGCTTGGCCTCGTAGCAAGCGGCGTCGACACGCGAGAAGAAGGCCTCGGCGCTCGTGTCGATGCGCCAGTCAACGGCGCCGACGCCGATGCTGGCGGTCAGCGTGATCGTGTGACCGGCGTAGCGCGTGGGCGACTCTTCGATCGCTGCGCGGCAGTGTTGTGCCAGTTCGTTGGCCTCTTCTGCCGATGCATTGGGCAACAGCGCCACGAACTCTTCGCCGCCGATGCGCGCCACCAGGTCCGTCGAGCGCCGGAACTGCGCCTGCAGTGTCGAGGCCACGTGCTTCAGGCAGGCGTCCCCGCCCGTGTGGCCGTGGCGATCGTTCACCGTCTTGAAATGGTCGAGATCGACCACCAGCAAGGCCAGTGAAGACTGGGAGCGGCGGGCGTTGTTCCAGGCCCAGGCCAGCACGCTCTGGTACTCGCGGCGATTGGCCAGGCCGGTCAACGCATCGAGCCGGGTCATGCGGTCCAGCTCGGCGCGGTGGGTCAGCAACTGGTGTTCGAGTGTCATCTCGCTGTCGAACTCGGCGACCCGCCGCTTCAATTGGGTGCCCAACAGGTAGACGCAGTAGATGCCCATCATGACCGCCAGGCTGCGAAGCGCCGGGAACTGAAASGCGAGCAGCARCAATGCCGGCGCCTGTAGCAGCAAGACCGCCATCGCCGGGTTGTGCTTGTCCGCGGTGGCGATCTCGCAAGCGGCCGTCCCGAGGGCGATGGTGGCCAGCGATGCGATGAACATCGCCGGGGTCAGGCCTTGCTCGATGGTGCCGACGACGTACAGCACGACACACCAGACGGCACAGGCGACCTGGATCGACCACCAATGGTGCCGCCACCAAATGCGCGCCTGCCGCTCGCTGCAGGGCTCTGGCGGTAGCCGGTGTGCATGTCGCAGGTACCAGATCGCCGCGAACACCAACACCGGCGTCCAGCTGATCGCGCGCAGCGGCGAAAAGTAGTCGCCCACCCAGGCGGTCAACAGGGTGGCCACTGCGTAGTAGGCCGGGCCGACCTTGGTTCGCTCGTAGAGAAAGCGCATCGCGCGTTGATGCCGGTAGGCTTGCAGCGACGGCAGCTGCAACTCACCAGGCTCATGGGCGAGCGGTTCAGAGGCAGTGCGCGAAGGCCCCATGGTGATGGCGTGCTGCAGGTGCGGTGAGGTGAAAGTACCTCAGCCCCGCCAAGGCGGCAAGTTGCACTCCCGCCTCATCTGCAAACAACCCGGCGCACGCCGGAGAGCAGGTCACCAGAAAGCAAAAAGCCCAACCGGTGAGGGCTGGGCTTTTTGGGTGCCATTGCTGGCTTTGTTTGGCTCCCCGACCTGGGCTCGAACCAGGGACCTACGGATTAACAGTCCGGCGCTCTACCAACTGAGCTATCGGGGAAGTGAAGCCTCAGATTATAGACAGAATTTTGGGAGCCTTACAAGCTGGTCTGCAA
>NZ_JBFUGE010000639.1:0-3288 GCF_056403075.1 Ideonella sp. P3_A4
GTCATAGAAGCGCTGGCCGAAGTCGGCGGCGTAGGTCCTGAAGCCATAAGACTTTGCGCGTTCTTGCTCCCGCCAAATGGTAGACCGATGGCAGCCGACAAAGCGTGCCACGGCGGCCGCACGAGCGCCGTAGCGCAAGCAGACCTCAATACGAACGCGATCTGTCGAGGACAGGTGAGAGTATCGGATTCCCATTCGTGCAACTGCTCCTTGGAGAAGAAGTGTTGCACTTCAAATCTGAGGCGAAGCTGGTGCCTAACCCCTCCGTCAAGGGGACGTCCCGCCAGCGGGCCGCCCCTTACGTCGAACGTTAGGTGGCAAACCACCACCATCACATGCCGGCCTTCTTCCAGTCGCCATTGATTGACCTTGTCGAATACGGCAAACGCCAATCTCGGCCCGCTTCAAGCCGACGATTTGCCGCTCACGTCGTCTCTATGGCAGATCAAACCGTGCTTAGGTGCATGCCTACGGGCGAGCTTCAGGGGGTAATCTCATGTGTCCGGCAGCAATTGCGTAACCTGAAGTGGCGCGAATACATATGGGTTATCCCGCTCAACTCGTACCGGTACGTCGACGGAACCTTCGAACTCGAAGGGCGTGATCAAATTCTTCCCAAAGCCGTAGTTGCTACAACTCTTCGCTATCGTGAAGCGCTCAACGAACGAGGAACCGGTCTTCGCTCAATCATCTTTGGCGAATTTGTCCGTGGACTCGAATGGGCCTGCTACTCAAGCATCTTCGAGTCCAGCCTTGAGGCAATGCCTCAAGTCCCACTCATTGAGCCGTCCTTGGTCAATCAGTACGTGCGCGAGTTAGCGTGAGGCTACCCAACCTGCCACCTAACCCCTCCGTCAAGGGGACGTCCCGCAAGCGGGCCGCCCCTTACGTCGAACGTTAAGCATCAAGAAGCAACATGCAACGTTCCAGCACGATTCAACTTCTCGCCTCCAGCGCGGGGCTTGCGCTCCTTACCCTACTCGTCGTCGCTACAGCTCTTTTGTATTTCCCCGAACACTTCTGGCTTGCTGCAGCTTTCGGTGGCGTCATCACCTTTCTCTTGGCCTTCGCCGCTTGGAGCGGCGTCCTTTGGCAAGGCAGGCGTAGCGGCAGTGAGCCAGAATCCTGGCGAGAATGGCTCGGCCTCTTCTTTGGCGGCGCCTTGCTTAGCGCATTCTTCCTCTACATCGATGTCGAAGTGGCCAAAGGGCAGCCAGGGTTCAGCGCCGTCTTCACCGTTGCGGCGCTTGGCCTCACCTTCATATCGCTCCCGAGCGCCCTTCGGGCGTGGCTGCTTGCAAAGCTTTCCGCCGGGCACGATGATGCTTAACCCCTCCGTCAAGGGGACCTGCCTGCGGCAGGCCCCTTACGTCGAACGTTAGGTGCCGAACACTCCCATGCGTATCCATCTCTTCATGGCGATGTGCATCGCAGCATCGGCCGCTCAAGCAGAAGTGTCCCCGCATTCGACGGGCGACTATTACAACGATCTTRGTCAGGTTCACGGCGCAGCGCTTTACATCAAGCAGTATCAAGAGATCTGCGCCCCTGAATTTCCAGACCTTCGGCCACAAATTGACCGCGCGTACGCAGAGTGGAGCAGAAAGTACGGGAAGTTCCAGCAGGAGCTTGAATCTCGTCTAAGCGCGAGCCTTTGGCAGGAGGCTGGGGGCAACCCCACAAAGCATGGTGAAGTCGTGCAGAAAGTCGCCGCGGCCTTTGCTGATCTCAAGCTCCAGCTGCGCAATCAGCTCACCGAAGGCGGCCCAGCCAGCTTTCGAAAAGCCTGTTCCATCTATCCCGCCCTCCTGAAGGGCGAGCGCGCCGATCTAGAGCATTTCTACGCCAATCACATCGCGGTAATTCGAAAAGGCCCACCAGCCAAATGATCGCGCCGGCGGCACCTAACCCCTCCGTCAAGGGGACGTCTTGCGCCAGGGCGCAAGCCGCCCCTTACGTCGAACGTTAAGCAACTCGAAGACAGCTACGTATGCATCCGCGAACCCCACTGACACGTGCCGATCGCCGACGGGACATGCTTCGCCACTTCCCAACTCTGCTTGCCCGCTGGTCCGGAGCAACAGCCCGAATGACTGAACTTACGAGAAGTCATGCGTCTTTGTTACTTGAGTTGAGATTTTCGGATAGACCGGGCTGCTTGCGCATTGCATGCATCGAGCCGATATTCATTCAGGGATCTACCACTTGGGAGAACGCGCACCTAACGGTTGAGCTTTCGCCTACTGAACAGTTTGAGCTGTACGATCGCAGAGCCGATGTGCGCATAACAGCTGGCAAAGTTGAGATCGCAGAAGTTCATGAAGCCGGGCAAGGCCGCTAAGCCAGAGTACAGAGCCGCTCGCCAATCTCGGAAGTGCTCTTCGAAGCAATGAATTTTGCCGTCAACGCCGCGTTGCCTAACCCCTCCGTCAAGGGGACCTGCCTGCGGCAGGCCCCTTACGTCGAACGTTAAGCCCGCAGCTTATGGCCGCGTTCAATGAACTGAGAAACACCCATTGCGATTCAACAACCGATTTCTAGGTCAAATTGTCAAAGTCTCAGTCCTGCTGTGTCTGACCGGATGCCTGGCCGGCTGCGAATCGATCCTCCGAGTTATCTTCAACGATGGTCAAGGTCTTCGTTCGCAGGCTGAGCAGCCCGGTCGGTCGTCAGTAGCAACGCTACAACTCACCGGCGGCGAGAAGTCGCATGAAGCGCTTCAAGCTGAATCACCGATCCTGCGATAACCATTCTCTTGAGTCATAAACTTAGCCCCGCGCTGTCATCCCTTCACCGACCCGTTCTCGCAGCCAAACAGCCAGGTGCCCCGGTGAATGCGGCGCCTAACCCCTCCGTCAAGGGGACGTCCCGCAGGCGGGTCGCCCCTTACGTCGAACGTTAAGCCCACAGCCGGGTTGAAGCCCAGTTCACTTGAAGCGTCTTCTGCCAATGCCAGCTTCTCAAGGCCTCGGTCTCGATGCCTTGTGCATGGGAGAGGCGTGCCCGCTTCAGCGTCGGCGTGGACTGTCCGTCCTTCGGCGGCCAGCGCACGGTCGGTGGTCGCTTCGGCCTTCCGCCTGCCAAGTTCGTCAAGAAATTGAAGCCTTGGCGCTACGTCACAGTTCAACAGTGCCTGCGGTCACGGTTGGAGCTTGGGGTGGGAGCTTCTACTGGGCCGGTTCTTCCGCCTTGGCTGGCTGGCCAAACCGAAGCAGTCCCGGTGCTGCATAGCCAGGCTCCGGTCAGCCGAGTAGCATCTCCAGTTTCCTCGGGTCCGTCTGCCTTGCA